>JBNJGZ010000245.1:0-2503 GCA_051748065.1 Bacteroidota bacterium | reverse complement strand
AAAAATGCCCCTGCAAATATTATTTACAGAGGCATTTTGCTTTGGGTGAGGTCTCGGGCGGATTCGAACCGCCGTACATGGTTTTGCAGACCACTGCCTAGCCACTCGGCCACGAGACCATGATTTAAGGGTGCAAAGATATAGTTTCCCCCGGAAAAATCAAAACTTATTTTTAAGAATAATTCAATTATTTGATCAAAAATATGACAATCTGCATTTGCAATATTCTACCGGCAGCCTATATATTCTGCTCATTTTCGTCTGTAGTAGAAAGAGTTACACTGACGCTTTTCATTTTGCCTCCCAGAGGAGGATTCATCTTGGATATTTTAATATCAGCTTCTTCCACCTGTGGGAACTCTGAGCTGACGGCATTCAGTATCCGCCGTCCCACATGCTCTAACAAATTGGAAGTCTTCTCCATTTCCTGCTTAACAACAGCATACACCTCCTGATAGTTCACCGTTTTGTATAAATTATCAGTCTCTTCAGCTTCCCCGGTATTAGCATAAATATGAATGTCAAGCATAAATTTTGTGCCGATCTGTTTTTCTTCTGCAAAGCATCCGTGATAAGCATAAAACTCCATGCCTTCAATTGAAATTAATCCCATAGAACTCTTGATATTCTGATTTAAATTGCATTATTCATAAATAATAGACAAAAAATGATAGTTGTTTGTTTATCAAATTAGAATACAAAAATACAGATAAAATTGCATTTTAATATATTTTTCAAATAGTCATTATAATTTTGAATTTCAAAGAACAACTCAGGAATGCTGATTATTGATTACTTTTGTATTTTTAAATCCGGAAATCAAAACGACAGTTATGAACAAAGACAACAGCCCGAAAGCGAACATGGAAGTACTGGGTGAACCCCGTAATTTTATTGAAGAACATATAGAAAAGGACCTTCGCGAAGGCCGCAACAATCAACGGATACATACCCGTTTCCCCCCGGAACCAAACGGATACCTACATATCGGTCATGCCAAGTCTATTGTATTAAACTTTGGTATCGCAGAAAAATACAATGGTTTATGCAATCTTCGTTTTGACGACACCAATCCGGTAAAAGAAAACGAAGAATACATCGAATCAATAAAACGTGACATCAACTGGCTGGGCTATCAATGGCATGAAACGCCCCGTTATGCAGCTGATTATTTTGAGCAATTATATGAATGGGCAGTGAAACTGGTAAAAATGGGGAAAGCTTATGTTTGCGACCTCACTCCGGAGCAAATTGCGGAGCGTCGCGGCACGCCCACAGAGCCGGGTCAGGATAGCCCTTACAGAAACCGCAGCGTGGAAGAAAATCTGGATTTGCTGGAGCGCATGCGCAAAGGAGAATTTCCTGACGGTAAAAAAACCTTACGCGCTAAAATCGATATGGCTTCTCCCAATATGCATTTACGCGATCCGATGATCTATCGTATTATACACGTAGATCACCACAGGACCGGTAATAAATGGTGCATCTATCCCATGTATGACTTTGCACACGGGCAGTCTGACTATCTGGAAGGCATCACCCATTCTTTATGTACACTCGAATTTGAAGTACACCGCCCTTTGTATGACTGGTTTCTGGATCAATTGGTAGAAGGCGATTACCGCCCACAACAAATTGAATTCGCCCGTCTAAACCTGACATATACCATCATGAGCAAGCGTAAGCTGCAGCAATTGGTAGAAGACGGTGACGTAGACGGCTGGGACGACCCTCGCATGCCGACTATCTCCGGACTGAGACGCAGAGGTTACACGCCGGCAGCTATTCGCAATTTTGCGCAAAATGTAGGCATTGCCAAGCGCGAAAATCTTATTGATGTTGCCGTTTTGGAACATAAAGTGCGAGAAGACCTGAACATAAAAGTGCCCCGCTACATGGCGGTTTTAGACCCGCTAAAAATTGTTATCACCAACTATCCGGAAGGACAGGTAGAAGAAATGGATATCATCAACAATCCGGAAGATGATAGCATGGGATCACGAAAAATACCTTTTAGCAGGGAAGTTTATATTGAACGCAAGGATTTTATGGAAGATCCGCCGAGAAAGTTCTTCCGGCTGGCTCCCGGAAAAGAAGTGCGATTAAAAAGTGCTTACATTATCAAATGTGAAGAAGTGATTAAAGATGAAGAGGGAAATATTACAGAGCTCCATTGCACCTACGATCCGGAAACAAAAAGTGGCGCTGATAACGCCGGGCGGAAAGTAAAAGGAACATTACACTGGGTATCCGTGGATCATGCGTTCAAAGCTGAAGTCAGACTTTACGACAGGCTCTTCAAGGATGAAGACCCCGGCAAAAACAAAAATAATTTCAAAGAATCGCTTAATCCGGAGTCTTTAAAGATCATCAAAAATTGTATGATGGAACCGGCCCTGAAAGACATGCAACCAGAAGATAAGATGCAGTTTCAGCGGATTGGCTATTTCTGTGTAGACCATAAACATTCAAAACCGGGACAGCCTGTTTTTAATCAAACGGT
>JBNJGZ010000244.1:0-2506 GCA_051748065.1 Bacteroidota bacterium | reverse complement strand
GGGAATGACGCTGCTGCTGCTTGAGCTTTTTCCTGAAGCTGATGTCCGGGCCTTTCAGTCGCTGGAGGAGATAATGGTCAGAAAAAATGATTTTGGCAAGTATAAAATTCTCATCAGTGATATAGACCTTCCCGGAGAAGACAGCTTTGAGTTGTTCACCTACATTAAGAATTATTATCCCACACTCCCGGTATTAATTATATCAATGCATAAAAAGCTTGCAGTGATAAGAAAAGCCAAAGAACTGAATATTGAGGGATACATTTTAAAAAATGAGGATGACCAGTTTAAGAAGGCGGTTGCCAGTTTATTGGAAGGCAGGTCATACTATTCACCGATAGTGGATTACTATTACCGGAAATCAAATTCATTTTCAGAAAGCTTATCTCAACGTGAGGAAGATATCCTAAAACTGGTAGCTAATGGATATCTCAACAAAGACATTGCAGAAACGTTACATATTGGTGTGGAAACGGTTAAAACCCACAAAAAGAATATTAAATTAAAGCTGGGTTTGGATACTACACAACAAATCATAGATTATACAAAAAAGAATTATCTGGTGTGAAAACACATTTTTTGCTTTTTTTAATTGCTTTGATGGCTGAAGCTCAATCACAAACCGTTCCTCTTCATGAAGAACAGTATTTAGAAAAAGCGCCCTTATTACTTAATCCATACACTTTACTTTTTACAACCCATGATTATGTGCTTCACCCTGATAGCATTGCTGACGATAAATGGAGCAAACATCCCGAAGGCCCTGTTTTTGGAATAGCCGATAAATATTACTGGTTAAAATACCAATTCAATAATTTGAATTCTGACTCGCTTCATGAAGTATTTTTTATCCCTTATCACCATATCTACAAATTAACGATCTGGCAAAAGCAGCATCAGACTAAGAAAATGATAACCACAGGCACCGCATACTCTGTTGGTATCAAAAACTACCGGAGCAGAGGTTATCCTGTAGATATTGTTTTTCCACCCGGAAAATCAGATGTTTTTGTTCGTCTCAATCATTTGTACATGCCGTTGCGCAGCTCTGCCTACCTGCTTACGCCCGATCAAATAGATAAAAACATCATTAACAGCGAATCCACTATTTGGTTCTGGAGAGGAATTTTTATGTTTGCCCTGGTGGTTTCATTGGTGCTGTTTTTATCCACACGCATTCAACTTTTCCTTCATTATTTTTTACTGAACCTTGGGGTGGCCTTTTTCATAGGCATGGAGATTGGTGATTTCTTTATGTTTTTTACCGCTGATCCGCATAAGTTTATCATTGATATTAAGCATTTAGGAAATATCATGGTAGTGCTGTTTTTTCCTTACTTTCTGAATGAGTTAACGCCAATCAGAAAATATCATCAAAAACTGTGGAGAATTATGGTATACGGCATTTATCTGATGCTTTCGCTTTGGTTTCTCTGCCTTTTTCCGGCTTTCAAAAACAGTTATTTACTTTATATAACTGTAGCTTATTTTATTGGATACACGAGTTTCGTTTTTGTATTGCAGATTTTCTTTCTGGCAGCGGCTACTTATCGCCGGCAGCGAAACGCAATAATTTTGCTGATTACTTATTTTTTCTACATCGCAGCAGTAACGTTAAACGTCATTTTACCCAACCTTGGCTTTTCAAGTGATAGTATCTTGGTTTACAACACCCTGATGTTTGGATCCATATTTGAAATATTTACTTTTATGATTTTGATGGGGAAAGAAACCCTGACGATTTATCGTGAGCGGGCCGGTTTACTGGAAAAACAAAAAAGACACCAGTCTGAAGTCATCAAAGCTATGGTTGACAGCCAGGAAATAGAGCGAAATAAATTAGGAAGGGAACTTCATGATATGATTGGCGCCAACATATCTGTAATCAGGCAGCAGGTGGATAAAACCAATAAATCGCTGGTTTCTGTGATTGACTATACGATAGAGGCTGTAAGGAACCTTAGTCACGGATTGGTGACTCCCATGATAAAACGAAATGAATTCAAGGATGAAATTAACGAGCTTTGTCTTATGTTTTCGAATGACAACTTTGAAGTGCGCTCTAGTTTCTTTAACTGGAGAGGGATCAAAAACCCCGAAATTGCTACTCATCTTTATCGAATCGTTCAGGAACTGCTGCAAAATGCCATAAAGCATAGTGAAGCTAAACAAGTTCGAATTCAATTCCTTATAGATTATGAAAATATAATCACCCTCACATATGAAGATAATGGTAAAGGATTTAACTATCAAAATAAAAGTAAAACCGGAATTGGCCTGATTAATATAGAGAACAGAGTAAAATTGATTAATGGCAAATTGAATTTTGATACAAAACCGGGAGGAAAAGGAACGAATGTTATCATCGAGTTGCAGAATCGCAAATAAAGTTGAAAAATATTTTGTAAAAATAGTTATTCGTTATCTGCTTACTTCAAAAAAATGCAATTCTTTTCCAAAATTATATAAGAATATTTGATGTTTTTTGATCTTTATTTGCATGCTG
>JBNJGZ010000243.1:0-2537 GCA_051748065.1 Bacteroidota bacterium | reverse complement strand
CCGACTCCTTGTTTTATTTCCACTGCGTCGGCGCGCCATTTTTCTCTCCTTACATCCTGTAAATGTGGTCATTCCGACAACCGGAATTGCGCCTTTACTTGCTTTAATATCTCTTCAGCTTTTCTGCGCAATGAAGGGCGGAGGAATCTGTTTCCATGCTTATTCAGAGGTCCCAGATTCCTACATTCCAGGTTTCGCTTTCATGGCATTTAATATAGGCAAGGTCTGGCTTGAAAAGTGATTCTGCCTCTTTGCAGGACCGGCTGGAGGCCGGTGTTCCTTGTAATTCCTCTTCATCTTATGAGATCACAAAGTTTTTACTAAAAGTCACAGAACCCTAAATATCAAATATAAACACGACAAAATCTAAAATCCAATAGTGTTTCAGACATGTTTGACCTATTTTCCAATGGTATTTTAGAAATTTTTGTCTGTAATCCAATCCTGTTTTTATAATTTATGTATATTTGGAATAAAAATGGAACGATTAATCGAATCCTATTTGAGGGACTGGACTGACAACCCGCATAGAAAACCTTTGATAATCAGGGGAGCAAGGCAGGTAGGAAAGACATGGGTAGTAGACAGGCTTGGAGAAGAAAGGTTCAAGTACTACCTGAAAGTCAACCCAGAGAAAGAACGTGGTATCAAGTCCATATTTCAAAGCAGGGATCCTAAACTCATTATTAGCGAACTGTCAGCTTTTTACAACACACCCATTCTTGAAAAGGAAACGCTGTTATTTATCGATGAGATACAATTGCTTCCGGATGCTATTGCTTCTTTAAGATATTTTTATGAAGATTATCCCGGATTGCATGTTATTGCTGCCGGCTCACTTCTCGATCATACACTGAATGAACTCCCGTATTCCATGCCGGTGGGAAGAGTAGAGTATGCTTATATGTATCCGCTTAATTTTTTTGAATTCCTGATGGCCGCTAAAGAAGAAGGCCTGCTTACTTACCTTAAAAATTATTCTCCCGGTTCTTCCTTTAGTGAGGCTATTCATCAAAAACTGATTTCCTGGCTGCGGTTGTATTTTTTCATTGGAGGAATGCCCGAAGCAGTAAAAACATATATGACAACAGGAAACATGGTAGAAGTAGAAAAAATTCATTCAGGGATTTTAACTTCTTTCAAATATGATTTCTCAAAGTATGGTTCCGGAAATCAACAGCAACATCTTAACGATTGTCTTGAATATGCGGGAAATAATGTAGGGAGAAAAGTGAAATATGTAAACATCAATAAGAATGTTCATTCCGGTTACCTAAAAGAAGCTTTATTAAAACTGGAGCGAAGCAGGATACTGCACCTTGTGCGAAGAACGCAATCATCAGCAGTACCTATTAATCAAAATGTGGACAATGATGTATTCAAACCCGTATTCCTTGATATCGGACTGGTTTGTAGCTTAGCTGAAATCAAATTAACGGATATCCAAAACCTGATAACTGATTTTGAGGGAACATTGGCAGAGCAGTTTGTTGCACAGGAATTATTAACCTCTTTTGAGGTATTCAAAGATGCCAAACTCTATTATTGGGCGCGTGAAGCCAAAAACGCCAATGCAGAAGTAGATTTTGTGTTTCAAATAAAAAATGAGATTTTTCCCTTAGAGGTTAAAGCCGGAAAGACCGGTACCTTAAAATCACTGCAGGTGTATCTCGGCGAAAAAAATAAAGATACCGGGATACGCTTAAACCTTGACTTGCCCTCAATAGGTGAAAATCTCTCATCCTCTGTAAATATTAAAGGTAAGATGGCGAAGATTCATTATAAATTAATATCATTCCCATTATATTTTGCCGAATACCTGACAAAATATGTTGGGCAGATGTCTGAATAAATCCTGGAAAGAGGAGACATTTAGGCCGGCATATGATTCAGATTCCTCCGCCACATGTTTCGCGGGCAAAACCATTAGCAAAGCCTGGCCTTTGGTGCGATGAGTTTAAAAGCAAAATTCTTCTTTTACTGAACCGCGAAGCGGTTTAATCCGAATAGCTCCGACCCGATAGCAATCGGGTGAAACCCGGGGTTACAGAATTAGCATAAGAAAGCAACAACCCTGAAAGGGTTGAACCCATTCAGGGTTCTGCTTTTTTCGTAACCACCTTTACCCTGCATTTCATACAGGGCTAATCAAATTCAATCCCCGCCCGACTGAATAGGATCAGCCTTTCGGGCGGGCCTTTCGGGATTATTTTCGTAAATGTTTGGTAGTGTCATGATAGCACAGGATTTCTGGTAAAATGAAAAGGATAGACGCTGAAATGGATTACTCCACTTTTTATTTTGCTGGCATAGCTTTTCGGCAAGGCCTGGCTTGAAAAGTGATTCTGCCTCTTTGCAGGACCGGCTGGAGGACGGTGTTCCATGGCATCTATACCCTTCACCTCATTTGAGTAATAAAATTTCAAATTATCAACCTACAAACTTAGTAACCTACAAACCAAAAACTTATTAAACTAACTTACTAATCCTCTCATACCTATCCTCTCCCATTAACACAATTTTTTCCACTAATTCTG
>JBNJGZ010000242.1:0-2543 GCA_051748065.1 Bacteroidota bacterium | reverse complement strand
TTTCTTTTAACTTTTCGTTCATCTGTTGTCCTCCTTTATTTTATTGATTAGCCTTTCCGGCATTTGCTCTCTAACGTCCTTTCTGTTCCAATACCTGCCATTATTGTAAAAATTAAAGAACTCCCGGATCGACTTGAATATCCTGTTATACTCTGATCTTTTTAAAGTAAATAAGCTCACGTCTTCGCTCTCCTGAACCAGCTCTTCGATGTAGTCACTATATACTTTTTTAATTTTTTCTTCGCTCTCGTCTAAAATCTCGGCTATCTGTTCTACTGTATAGCCTTTTGATATGAGCTGGTAAACCTCTGATTTGATTTCTTTCATTGTTGTAATTTTAAAACGGACATTTTTTATTGTTGATATAGTTTTGTTGTAATAAAGGTACTGATATAAAGTAGT
This sequence comes from Bacteroidota bacterium, assembly GCA_051748065.1. Lineage (GTDB taxonomy): Bacteria > Bacteroidota > Bacteroidia > Bacteroidales > PWNQ01 > PWNQ01. Next base: position 2,141 of record JBNJGZ010000242.1, on the reverse strand, counting down.
TAGCAACAAGCGGTGTTCGTGCATCTAATCAACGGTATCGCTAAATAAACCGTAATTAAATATTTTTTGCCCGCCCGCTTCGGTTTTTTCAAAACCGTTTTAGTTTTAGCTCTGCATGTTTCATTAGCCATTTATATTTTTTAAAAAATGTTAACGTCCTATTTGTCCCTGAGAAAGAACCATCTTCCATAAATTCCAAAAATGAACAAAAAGAGCTTGGATTTCTTGGACTGTTTGTCCATTGGCATATATTTTGATACACTTCTCTTATAAATGGTTCTTTATCTATAGTCTCAAATCTCATAACGTAAGGCATTAACTTGTATTTAAAACATATTTCAATTCTTTTAAAAAGAATATCCAAGTCATTTAGCCAAAATTTTTCATCATACTTTCCTGTTTCATCTAATCCTGTAAAAAGATATATTCTTGTATTAATGTTTACTCTGTCAGGCTTATGCGAAGACATAATATTCATAAACATGTCGTGCCATAATTGCATCTTAGGTTCAATAACATCTTTATATTTCCACATATCAAAAGCAAAATAATACGCTCCATCATATTTTAACTCAAATAATCGCTTTATCCGTTCTTCTGTTAGCAGTCTAATATCCATTCCCTGCCTATATTGAAAAGGTTTATCAATTTCTCCGAGCCTATCAAATATTTTGAATAACTCTTTATTTGGCAATCCCAGAACATTATCATCTAACATTGCAAGTTTCTTTTTTGTCGGGTCATAAAATTCATCTATCGGACTGTGTAGTTCTACCTTATTTAAATTCTTATTTACGCAAAAAGGGCAATGCCTAAAACATCCCCGTGTTGTAAAGCCGATAGAATATTCAGTATAAAAATCTTTTTTCTTAATCGTATGTAAAATTTTATTGTAAATAGTATAATCAGGCTTTGAGTGTTCAACTTCATAAGGCAATGGCTCAGCTTTATCAAAATAAAAACCAGTACCACCTTTTTTTACATTATCTAATTTAAAAACGTAATCAGGCGTTTCACTATCAGTAAAAGCCTTGGACACATAAATCAAATCAAAATCATTACCAAATAAGCTATTTGGGTTTATTTCATTAAACCCTATAAGTTCCACATTATCCCCTATTTGTTTGTGATAATTACTAAGTTTCATTATTGCCAAGTTTGGGAAGTTGTGTCTATTTCTCACGATTAAATCATTGTCTATTAATCCTATTTTTGCCATCGCTAAAAATATTTAATTATTACATTCGTTCATTTAATCAGCTTTATCAGTTAAAGTCCGCCAGTTGCTAACACGGTGTCAAACCGCATTAAAACGACGGTTTACACTCACCGTTAGCTTATAATTTTAAGTTGTTCATTCCTGATTTTCACAGCTTCTGTTATCCGTTCTTTTAGCAGCTCAATATCCTTGTCAACCCGCTTCACCGGAAGGATTATCATTCGGTTTTTTCCTGTGAACAAGGGATTGAAGCTGACAAAGTGCCACATATCAAATCCCGTCACAGCCATGCACATCATAACCTGCCAATAATATTCCGGGTGTGATTTTTTCAGTTCGTTTTGGTTTTGCAGCATTAAATTCTTTGTGTGGTTGACAGGATTATAAGGGCACTTGAATTCAACGCCATATCCGTCTACTATCCCGTCCGGCGAGCATCCGGCATCATTGCACCATTCCGGAATTAGAAAGCCTTTTTGTTCAACTTTCACGCCTTGTGCAATCTCGTAATATTCCCGTGCATAGGGCTCTGTATCCGTGCCATATTCCATGGCAGTATTTACGAACGTGTCTATTTCGACGCCTAACAGCTCAGTGACTTTTTCAGTAATGTAGCTTTCGCCTGTTTTGCCAAGCCCTTTAGCGCCCATCAGCTTGCTAATCTCAGAAGCTGAGAACCTACCCGCTTTTTCTTCGTACCAGCGGGCGGTTCCTTGTTCGCATTCGATTTCTTTGTAGTTATTATTTTTCTTCATTGCTGCTATCGTTTTCTTTAACAGTTCGGGCGCTCACATCTTTATCTTTTCGGATTTTTTCCTTTTCTTTTTCGGTTTTTAAAGATGGAAAAAGTTCTTCAGGTGTTGTGTCGCCGTCTTTAATAGCCTGCATGAACTCTCTCATGCGAATGATATGGTCTTGCTTC
>JBNJGZ010000241.1:0-2555 GCA_051748065.1 Bacteroidota bacterium | reverse complement strand
TGGAAACCCTGATTTTAATTGTTTACCCTCCATGTAAAACAAAAGAAATTCCTAATCGTTAAAATAAAAGAAGCTGTATTTGAGTTTTCTCATTATAAAGTAGTATCTTACGGCAAATGAAAAGATCATTTTATTAGTTAGAAAAAGGAATAGCATATCTTTCAACTAATTGAAAAAAGTCTTAACTTTGTATAAAACTAAACTCCTGAAACTATGGGTAAAAGAAAACAAAAAACTGGCGATCAATACCCGGGTGAGAAATGGAAAAAGCTTAACATACCGCAATTGCACCCTGAAGAGAAATATTTGATATCGAATTATGGACGCATAAAAAGTTTCAAGCGAAATAAAACAGAGGGAGAAATCATCCAGGGGGGCAAACTTAAAGGATATGGTTGCCTGAGCGTCAAATTAGAAAGCGGCAGAAGAACCACGCGGTATTTACACAAGTTAGTAGCAGATGCTTTTATCCCTAAAGATGATGAAAAACAGGAGCATGTAATTCATCTGGATTATGATAAATCCAATAACCATGTGAATAACTTAAGCTGGGTGACAAAGCCTACGATGTTTGCCCACCAGAAGCTCAATCCCAATTATGCGAACAAACGCATGTATAATGCCAAGCTCACCGAAAATCAGGTGGTAAAGATCAAAAAAATGCTGAAAAATAGCGATCGTCAGCTTTATAAGATTGCTGAAGAATTTGGTATTACGCATACACAGCTCAACCGGATACGTTCCGGAGAAAACTGGTCACATATTAAAGTGGAGTAACACGCTGGTAGTTCAATTCATACTGACTATGCAGCGTGCTGTCGGTTTGAAGCAGGTTAAAATCCAACTCAATTGACAAAGAGTCAGCATGTCCGGGATTGGGAGTCTCTACGAACAACGTATCTTGTTGATATATTATTTGTTGCTGCTCTATGAATGCTGTATCAGGATTCATATAAATGGATATTTCCGTGCTGTCATCCATGAAATTTTCCGTGTGCAAAAAATGATTCCTTTCCTTTGACGGATAGAGCAAATCATTATAGCTAATCAGGTCTCCGGATTGCAAATTTGTTATCTCCGCAAGATAACTCCCGGTATATTTTTCCGCCTGATTGTAGACAATGACATATCGCACGGTTTCAGCCTTATTCCCGTCGTCATCTGTAACAGTATAATAAATCTTATATGTTCCTGTTTCGTTTGTATTTAGTTCACTTGTAATTAAAATGTTTTCGCTTAAATCCCCGTCTTTATTGTCTTTAGCTGTTGCTCCCGGGTCTTCAAACGACTTGTTCAGAACAACATACATTGTATCATCGCCCAAAAGCTTCAATTCCGGCGGCATTGTATCCGGCTTTTCGCAATTCATCAGGATAAATGTAAGGAGGACTGCAAAAAGAATTTTGATCAGTTGTTTAATCATGATGACACAAAATTAATATTTCACAGGATATAACGTGTTCTTTTTTTATAAAATTGCAACACACTGAGATTGTCGGTTCTGGATCTCTGTCTGCGAGGAGCGGTGATGTGATAGTGCGAGTTGGCAATGATGCGAGCTGGCGAGGGGCGGGGGTGAGGATGACAATTCTTAAGCGAACGAAGCAACTGAGTAATTAAGTGATTTAAGCGATTAGCGATGATTTGTGAGTACACATTCCGGAATTTTCGGAAAAGAAAATAAATCGCTTAATGTGTAGTATAATAAAGAACAGCGCATGACAATAAATAATGGCAAACTTTTCGTTTCGGGCGAATAAAATTTTGTATATTTGTTCTTTGTCAACGAAAGAAAATATTATGGCAGTGAATAAAGAGCGGCTTAAAGAAATCATGTTAGATCAGCGGGAGATGTTTAATAACCAAACACATCTAATTTCCCGTGATATTGATTTAAAAAAATACATATCAACCGGTCTGGTCGTTATCATTTCAGGAGTAAGAAGGTGTGGGAAATCTTCCTTACTATATCTTATTAAAGAAAAAATGAAGCTTTCGGAAGCATCATATTGTTATTTTAACTTTGATGATGAGCGTGTTCCACCTGATAAATCTGTTTTTACCGAAATTTTAAATTTGCATCTTGAAATGTACGGGCAGGAGCCTGTTCTTTTTTTTGATGAGGTGCAAAACATACCAGGATGGGAAAAGTTTATCAATCGCATATATGAGCAAGGTTCCAAGGTTTTTGTGACAGGCTCTAATGCAAAACTGTTGAGTTCCGAAATCTCAGGTAGCCTCACGGGCAGAAACAGGGTGTTGAAACTTTTTCCGTTTTCGTTTTCCGAATACCTGAAATATATCGGTCATAACTATTTTCCCGAAAAACTCAGCTCAAAGAATAAGGCATTGTTGTTGAAAGATTTTAACCATTACCTTGAAACAGGTGGTTTTCCCATGGTAGTAAAAGAAAATGATACGGAGTTGATGCATGCTTATTTTCAGGATATTCTTTATCGCGATATTGTGGCACGCTACCGGCTAAGCCAGGTGAATGAAATCAGACAAATAGGACTTTATTTTGCATCTAATACCGGAAAGTTGTTTTCCTATGC
>JBNJGZ010000240.1:0-2562 GCA_051748065.1 Bacteroidota bacterium | reverse complement strand
CTCATTAAAGACAGATTGATCTTCTCGTTGTTTAAAATACGAGTTAAGTTCCGGATGTTTTACTACTTTGTCCAATGTTTGTTTTATTTCCAGGGCCTTACTTTGATCCTGGATTTGTTGGGAAACTTGTTTTTTAACTTCTGGTAGATCTTCTTCATGGAATATTTGCGCCAGAAAAGTATGAATTAATGTACCTGATATTTTCGGATCGTCTGATTCAATTATATTTTTTGTTTGTGGCTTCCTGATAGTTAAATTTTCCTGCCAGTTGTTATTTCGGTTGTATTGGAACTGGAGTGTTTTATGTTTTTTATCCTTGCTGTCGGTTGATGTTTGTTTCGTCTGTGTTTGCTTCTCGGGATATACAAGTTCATTTTTCTTTACATTAAGATTATCAAAATAGCTGCTAAACAAATGTTTTACTGATTTTAACGGGGCTTTTTCTGAATTTTCTTCATACGAACTGATGATATATAATCTTTCTTTTGGACGAGTCATACATACATATAATGTGTTGATCATATCCAGTTTTTGAGCTCTGGTTTCATATAAATAGGTATCAGAAAAGCAAGATGGTTCTAACAGATTCTTGCTGACTTTTACAATACCTGATTTTAAATTTCCGGATGAGAGGGCAGAGGTGTCAACCCATTTATAGTCGCTGTTTTTTCCGTTTGATGATTCTTCCAATGCATACGGATATATTACTACGGGAAAATCCAGGCCTTTCGACTTGTGAATTGTCTTTACCTGAATAGCATTCGTTCCTTCCGGTGAAATAATCGACTTATTCTTGCCTTTTTGATCCCACCATTTGAGAAATTCAAAAAGTGTAGGGACTTTTTTGTTGCTTGTGAAATTCAGGACTTCATCAAAAAAGAATTGTAAATATGGATTGTTTAATCCGTCCATATTCATTGAATGTACAAGACTTTCAAAAAAGTTATATAAATCGTAAGTAAGTAGGAGCTGGGTATTTATGTTGTAACCTATATTTTGAAAAATCCGGTCAAAATCCTTTTGGTTTTTCTGAGTTATGGACTTATACCATAAGTGGAAATTTTTAGCCGGTCTTTGTTGTAAGTACGCATATTGCAAAATATTTCCCAATTGCACAGTATCTTCAGGGGTTTCTAATAAGCGGGCGAATGAAATAAGCGTGTTAACGGCAGCTGATTGCTTTAGTGTTAATGATTCATCCGATATAACACGTATGGGCTCACTATCCCCGGTTTGCGGATTGGTCGTAGTGTTGGCCATTAAATGAACGGCAACGTCCTGCGCTTCTTTGTTTTTTCTGCATAAAACAGCAATGTCGCTTAATGAATATCCCTCAGCTCTAAGGTTATTGATAATTTCCAGGGTTTTATCCATGTGGTCTTCTTTTTCTTCCAGTGATACCTGAACAAGCCCGCCGGAAGAACTTAATGAAAAATCCTGTGTGACCTCATCGTAATATTGCTGTTGGTGTTCATCCATCTGTTCTTTAACGAATGTAAAAAAACGGTTATTAAATTCGATAATTTCTTTCTTCGACCGGAAATTAACATTTAACTGATCTATTTTAGCATTGTGTTGAATTGCCTCATATCGTTTTAGAGAAAGTGTATCGTTTATATCATCCGGAGGATAAGGCATTTTTGCGAGCTGCTCAATGTTTCCTCCCCGGAAACGATAAATAGCTTGTTTTACATCGCCTACGATTAAATTGAAATTGTTTTGCGACAATGCATTTTCGATTAGCGGAAGCAGGTTTTTCCATTGTAATGTGGAGGTGTCCTGAAATTCATCAATAAAAAAATGTTGATACCGTTCTCCTAATCGTTCATATATATAAGGTATATCTTCACTTAATGTAACCTGAGCAATACTCCTTGCAAACTCTGAAATTGGCAATAATGCATTCTCTTCCTTAATGGATTCATAATTCTCTTTGATGTTTTTTAAAATTGCCAGGATATAAAGATTTCTGTAAATAGCTTCTCTTCCGAAATAATTTGCGGCATGAGCCCGGATTTGTCTCAACTCCTTGTAATATTCAATAAATTGATCCGTAATAGCATCCAATTTTTCTTTGATGTGTTCGGGTTTATTTTTGCTGTATAGACACCGGTCGTTAATGGCTTGTTCCGGTCTGGTTTTTTCTTCAAAAACCTTTTCCGGATTCGAACTTGCTATACTGGCAATGTAACCGCCAAGTCCGTTTTTGCCATGATATAAATCGTTTGTTGATACGTCATTATTTTCTACTAATTGCTTAGCTTTTTGAGCAATATGCTTTGCTTTGGTCAAAAGTTCCTTGTTTTCCTTCCTGAATTGTTTCCTTAGCTTTTCGATTTGTTGATTATCAACTTCCAGGATATAATCAATAAATTCAGGATGTGTGTCAGACTCCAAAAGTGTTCTGGACATTTCCAGAATCTCATATTCTATTCGCCAGCTTTTGCCTTCATTCAATTTGTCTTCGACAAGAGACATGATCTGACGGGTCATAAATTTATCTTTACCGAAGTCTTCCATAAGCATATCAATGATCTGCCGAAATAATTCTTCGGTCTCCAG
>JBNJGZ010000239.1:0-2569 GCA_051748065.1 Bacteroidota bacterium | reverse complement strand
TTGCAATCCCTCGCTTTCTGAAAGCAATTCAGGGCTTCATCCCAGTTATCCAGGCCTAAATGCATTTCTCCCTTCAATGAAAAGTATTTGTGAGCATTTGACTCAATGAGGTACTTTTCATGATCCTTCAAAATTTTTTCAAATATCTCTTGTGACTTTTTGAAGTTTTGCTGGTAATGATACATTTTAATAAGTGATAAACAGGCCTCAAAATAATCATCGTTTAATGAGCCTTCTTCCTCTGCAACAATAGCCTTTAACTCAATGAATGCCTTCCCCGTTTGACCATGTATATCCAGTAATTCGGCATAGATCCAGCGGTGGGTAACGACATCCTCCGAGTTAACAGTTAATTCAATATTATCCAGGTTCTGGGCGATACTGAAAGCCTGGCCATATCTTTGCAGCTTAAATAATATCCATACATGTAACATCTTCAGCTCTAATTCACTTGGATTTTTTTTCATTGCTGATGTCAGCAATTCAAGCATATTTTCCGGTGAATATCGAAAATACAAATCTCTTAAAAGATCAAAAAGTCGTACCTCATTCTGGGTAAAGAAGATTAAAAAATTGGTGAAAGTTGATTTTTTGATATATTCCCCGGGAACTATGACTTTGTACAAGGTAGTGATAATATTCACCAGGGAACTATAGCTCATGGATGAGGGGTGAATTTTAGTGGGAGAATCTGCCATGGCCTGGTAAAATCGTTCTTCCTCTAATTCCTCTTGAGCTTCAATAAGGTGATAAAAGGTATAGGCTACCGGGTCATCCGGTTTGATGGTTAATACGGTTTGGAAATTGAGAAGTGCTATGGGTAATTTATCATCATGAATTCCAAAATAAAAAGATTTAACCAGTAAATAATCAACGAGTGTCAACTTTTCTTTCAGGTGCGCCGGCATGGGATCTTCTTCTGAAATGAATTGACCAGGGAATTGTTTTGTAAAATCATCTTCGCTGATCATTTCAAATTTCGGTTGTTCCTTATCTTCTGTTTCATCTTCATAAATTAAATGAACATTAAATCCACCTTCTTCCGAAATTTCCGATTCTATAGCTTTTAATATTTGATCAAGAAGGTTATCCAACTCCGGTAGTTTGTATTTTGAAGATACCTGGTTAAAATACTCCCTGATTATTTCTACAAACAAACCTGTAATCTTTTCATTGACAGGCATCAACTTGTTCTGAAAGTGGTTGTTATTTTCATTATAGTCCATACACATATTTGTTTACAGGGAAATGTACGGTTCGAAGATGACAATTAATGTCATCCCGGATTTTTTTTTATCTTTATTTGATGAAAGCTTTAAATTTTTAACTATTTGAGCATATATGAGAGATAAAATTCCTGCAAGTGAAAGAAGCATTGAATTGTTAGAATTGCTGACCCGGTACACCGGTAAATCCATTTCATACCTGAGCGAATATTTTAACGTGGACAAAAGAACCGTCCAGAGGGATATTGCCAAACTCAAAAGAGCCGGGTATGTCATTGAAAACATACACGGGAAATATAAGATTAATAAGGAATTGACAAAGAAAGAAGTAAAATTTAAGTTAAGCGAACTGATCCACTTTACAAAGGAGGAAGCTTTTATTTTAAACGAGGCCATCAGCAGCATAGAAGGAAACGATGTAATAAAGAAAAACCTGGTAAAAAAACTCAGCTCATTAAATAATGTGGATGATTTGCTGGAAAGTGTCAGTCACCTGAAGGGAGCTGAAGAAATAAAAACGATAGCCCATGCCATTGAAAACAAATACCAGGTTATAGTAGAAGAATATGCTTGGTCTTCAATAAATATACGGGTAAGAAAACTGGGTATCGAACCCATTCAGTTTGCTTCCAGTTACTCAAGAGTTTGGGCATATTCTGAAGCTTTAGAGAAAAATTTTCTTTTACGGTTATCCGGTATTAAGAATGTAAAAGCAACCTATAGGCCTTTTAAGTGTGAGCAATACCATAAAGTAGGCAACATTGATGTGTTTAAGGGATATGGATTTACTGAGCAGAAGGTAAAATTGCGACTGAATATTAGTGGTTATGGATATCTCTTGGAAGAGTACCCACTTGCAGTGCCTCATATAGAGCAGATAAATGAAGGAGAATATATTCTTGAAACAAAAATATATAATTTCAATGGTGTTGGCAGATTTTGTTTAAGTCTGCCAGAAGATGTGATGGTTATTGAACCAAGAGAATTAATAGAATACCTGGAAACGAAAAAATCCCGAAAATATAACCACAGAAATTCAGATCAAGTAGTAAGCAAATCTATAAGATCATTTCCACAGTAATATGGTCATTTTGTTGAACTAAATTGATTTTGTTATAATGACATCATTTGTCACCACCCTTCCTTACCTTTGTAACAAATCTTTTATTACCTATGAACAAAACTTATACCCTAAATCATAATTGCATCTGCACCGAAGATTACAAGCTGAAAGAAGGAAATGAGTACATCCTGAAAGAAGGATCCCGAAAGCAGGTGATTGTAGTGGAAAAGGTCATCGAAAACAGCGAATGGCTGACGTTATTGTGCTTTTTCCCGGAGAA
>JBNJGZ010000238.1:0-2598 GCA_051748065.1 Bacteroidota bacterium | reverse complement strand
CAATGATTTAAGCTGGATATTATAGGGCTTTGCAGCTTCGATGCATGCTTTCAATTCATCATCCGCCACTTCAGCCGGACAATTTTTATAGGTAAAATCGATATGGGTGAATGTATGCGTTCCTATTTCGTGTTCAGCTCTGGCTTCCTGAATCATTTTAATCAAATCGGGTGCATACCATTCTGGCGCATCTTTATAGTTTGAATAGGAATCATGATCGTACCAATCACCCTCAGTAAATCGCCAATGATCATCAAAATGGGGAATGCGTGCCATCCAATCGTGATCGCCTTTTTTACAACTTTCCAAAAAAAGATGGCCTACAGTAGAAAATGTTATTGGAATATTGTATTTATCAAGAACTTTTATGATCTCGGGGAAGTTTCTTCTTGCCTGCCTAGCTTTAGCCAAATAATCAGCTCCGGTTTTTGTATAGCGCCAAGCCCACGCCAATTCAAAATCGGCCGAAATAATTAACCCTCCTTTCTGCCCTTTGGGAAATTTTTTTCCCGGGGCTATAGTATCTTTTTTTACTGTAGGCCTTTTAGTCAAAAGAAAGGCTAATTGAGATAATTTTCCCTTTTGTTTTTTGTTTAACCGATTTCTTATTTTTCCGTATATATTTTTCATCCGTTTATAATTTAGATTTTAATGGTCGGATAGCCTGCCCCTCAGAAGGCGAAGGAGCTCGTCATGATAAGTACAATGGCCACCACATAATTTTTGCAGGTTCGTTATAATTATGCGAGTATGTGTCAATATTATTGTTATGGCTAGGTTCATTTGTTTTCAATCAATTCTAATACATGTTGCAATCGAAGATCATAGGAATTATTTTGATTAAATGAACCCTTTTCAAAAAACCACTCTCCTGCTTGAAATACGTACCGTCCGGGTGTTCCATCCTTTATCATTTGATGCGGGTTTTTTGAGCCCCAAAAACACTGTAGTTCATTCACTAAATACCCACGGTCTTTATCGTAAAACAAGTCGATTGCCTGAGATTGAAATCCATTCTCATCAACAATCTTTTTTAAAAAGTTTAAAAGCTCATCATCCGGCACATCCCAACTAACTTTAGAGGTACCACTCATTTTTTCACCCAGTGATCTTAATTTCTTATGTCCGAAATAAGAATCGTTAATGACAACACAACGCCATTCATATTCAGACTCAATATATTCCTGAAGAATAACGAAAAATTTCTGTGGCTCAACTGTTGCAGCCCGTTTCTTCTCTTTAAAATAACTTACCGTTTCACCAACATTCCCCAATCTTCGTTGAATGCGCTTTATATAGTCTCCCTTTCTGAAATTTGGCCAATAGGATCTTTTAATGCCTTTTTCGGAGAAAGCTGCGTTGACATAATTAACCAACTCGGCTCTATTTTTAAAAATCTTTACACCACTGCCACCTGCACCAATATTTGTTTTTGCAACCATTGGCAAGGAGCAAGTTTTCACAAAAGACTTTGCTTTTTCTTTATTGTAAAACACCCGTGTTTGGGGATGCGGAATATTTTGGGCTTTAAGAAAGTATGACAAAAATCGTTTGTTCTCGTATATCAACAATTCGTTAAGCGAAGGGTAAACGGGTAAATGTAAAACTTGATTAATGATATAAATCCGCTCGTCGTACAATTGTTTATAGTAGGCGATGCGCCCGGGTGCTTTTGTAAGAAAAAAATCATATTTCTTCTTTTGTATATTATCAAGCCAATCTTCCGCAATTAAATCAATAACATCATATTCAATCTGATGTGCAGACCTTTCACATGCTTGAACCCAGTTTAGATAATCATCTTCTGTCTCGTTTTTTAAAATTCCGAGCTTATATTTTGCCATACCTAACGTTTTGCAATTTCATTGAGAAATGAATAATACTCTTTCATCATGCGCTCAATGGTAAATTTCTCCTGTATAAAACTCAGAGAATAATTTTCTGCCTTTTCCATCCTTTGCATTGAATTTACAAACTCCAAAAGAGCATTTTTTATTTGACCGTGGATTTTATACTCGAATAAAATCCCGTTTTTTTCATCTACAATTTCAGAAGTGCCTCCTGTGTTTGATGCAACAATGGGCAACCCGGCAGCCATTGCTTCTAAGATGGCATTGGAACATCCTTCTCCCTTGGATGAATGGATAAAAATATCTGATATTTTTAAGTACTCATGCACATTTTCCACATTACCCAATAAAGTGATATTTTCATTCAACCCATATTGCTTGATGGTCTCTTCTATTTCTGAGCGCAACGGCCCATCACCAAGAATCAAATAATGAAAATCAACTTTTTCAGTATTCAACTCTTTCAAAGCCTCTAGTATTGAAAAGTAGTCTTTATACGGCACCAAATTGGCTACAGAAACAAATAAAAGCTTTCCATTAGCTTCTGGAAGCATGGACTCTCGTCTGGTTTTCTTTTCCTTTATACTAAGTTTACCGATAAACTTCGGAGCAATCCCATTGTAAAGAACCATTCCTCTTTTAAGGTTATTGGCTTTTAATCCCGCATGAGAATTAGCAACTATATACGGACTTAAATGCAGAATAAATGTCCTGAAATAATGAGAGAACCTATTCGAGCGAATGCCAT
>JBNJGZ010000237.1:0-2682 GCA_051748065.1 Bacteroidota bacterium | reverse complement strand
CTTTTTTGAAACTTTAACCTCCCCGGCTTCGATTTTTGAAATATCTACAATATCTGTAACAGTAGCTATCAACCTTTCGCTGCTTTTGTTTATAATATCGAAGTATTCTTTTTTTTCTGCATCATTAAGTTCACCATCTTGCATTATTTCAATAAAACCTGTTATTCCGTTTATCGGTGTGCGTATTTCGTGACTCATATTATTCAAAAAAGCTGTTTTTAAGCGATTGCTTTCTTCGGCTTTTTCTTTGGCACTAATCAACTCTGATTCATATTTTCTCTCCATTAAATGGCTATCCAATAGTGGGGAAATATAATTACATATTTCTTCTAATTTTTCTTTGTGGCTATCATCAAATCCCTCTCTATTATTACCTACAACGATTTGTCCAAGCAATTTCATTTTATAAATTATTGGCACCGCAAGTGCATTTTCTAATTGCACATGCCCCGCAGGTAACTTCAAGTCAGAATTTTTGTAAATGCTTGTTTTCGTTTTTAAACTTTCTCCCCAAATCCCTGCCCATATACTTTTCGGAAATTCAATTGATTTACCAGGTATTTGGCATTCATCCCAAATATCATAAGTCATCGATGGACAGATTAGTTTTTCCTCATCGCTATAATCCATATAGCCAAAAAAGCCAAATTTGCAGTTAAAAGTTTCAAGAATCATATCAAGAATTGAATTATAAAACTCGTCATCATCAGCTAAAATAAAAGCATTCGAAATTTTGTTCTTTAAAAGCGTTTCTTCCTGAGCTTTTATAAGTTCATGTTCTATTTTCTTTTTCTCTGTAATATCTCTAAACTCAACGACACGTACATTCTTATCTTTGTATGGAATCTTTCTTGCTTCTAATCTAACTGGATACTTTTCACCATTCTTTCTTAAACCAAAAACTTCGTATGACTTTTCATATCCTGAGCGGATATTATTCATTACAGTTTCGCGTGATTCTTGAGCAATAAGCAATCCTACACCATCAGCACCGATCAATTCATCTCTGCTGAAACCGGATATTTGAGAAAGACCCAGATTACATTCTAAAATAACACCTTTGTCATGTATTGCTATTCCACCGAATGATGCGTTGTGAAGAGCCCTAAAACGTTCTTCACTTTTCTTGAGGTTTTCTTCCGCCTGTTTGCGTTCAGTGATATCACTAATTACAGCTCTACTACCAATGAAATTATCATCTTTATCATAAATGGCAACAGCTTTTAATGTACAATCAATAATATCACCACTTTTTGTTAATAATTTTGATTCAACATTCAATTTCCCATTTTCTAAAAAAACCGGCCAATTCGGTTGGAAATCTTTTTCTATTGCTTCTTTAGGTAAAATCTCGGTAATGTGTTTACCTATCAATTCACCTCTGGAATATTCCAGTTTATTAATCATCGATTCATTTACATAAGTAAACCTTCCATCCTTATCAGTGATGCTCATCAGGTCGTATGCGGTATCCATAAAAGTACTGAACTTTTCCTCACTTTCCCGCAGCGCCTCCTCCGTCTGCTTGCGTTCGGTAATATCAGAGATGATGCCGTGCCAGAGAGTGCCTCCGTCAGCGGTTCTTTCCGGGTGGGCCTGCGACCAGCGCCAGCGCAAACCCTGCCCGGGCAAGATGACCCTGAATTCGCAATAAAACTCCTCCAGGGTACGGGCTGATTCGAAGATCAGGTCGGATACTCGATCGGCATCTTCCGGATGTAAACGCCCGAAAACCGGGGTAGCGTCTTCCCTTACCTGTTCGGGGGTTACTTCATATATGGCATTCATTCCCGGGCTTGAATAAGGGAATGCAGAGCTTCCATCCGGATAGAGCCGATATTGGTAGAGCACACCGGGTACCAGGCTGGCCAGATTGGAGAATAATTCAAAGGTTTGAGCCAATTCTTTCTCCGCCTGTTTGCGCTCTGTAATGTCTGTAAATGTAGCAAGCAGACCTATATATTTTCCTTTATTGACGTTTGGAGTTCCCCTTACAAGAACAAATATCCTTTCTCCATCCTTTCTTACTAACTGCATCTCATACTCATCGGATTCACCTTTTTCACGTCGTTGATTGGCATTTTTAACCGCTTCAATCTGGTCATCGGGGACGAAACAATTCCAATGTTTACCAAGTAGTTCACCTTCCTTGTATCCTAACATTCTCAACAAAGCAGGATTGGCAAATTGAATTATACCATTATCATTTTCAAGTATAATTCCTTCTGCAAGATTCGATACAATTGATTCATTGAATTCTTTTAGCTCTACAACCCTGTCCTCTGAATGCTTGCGCTCCGTTATGTCCTGGGATGTGCCGATAATTTGGTAAACCTTTCCTGATTCATTTATCCGGGGATTTAAAATTGTTTCCCAGCAGGTTTGCCTCCCTTTGAATGGCAACCATTCCTCATAAAAGATGGTTTGTTTTAAACTGACACATTCAGCATAACGCTTGCGAACATTCAAAGCAGCCTCTTTAGGTAGCACATCTTCGGGCTTTTTCCCCTTGATAAAATCTGTTGAAACTCCTGTGATTTTTTCATGCTGAGGGTTCAGGCTGACGTATCGAAACTCTCCATTTTCTAAAACATCAACAACAAATATTGATTGGCTTATACCTTTATAAATATCAATTAAAAGCTGTTCTTCCTCACGCCTTTTACTTTGTTTACGTAATTC
>JBNJGZ010000236.1:0-2691 GCA_051748065.1 Bacteroidota bacterium | reverse complement strand
GTATCATACTTTTGGTTTAGATCCAGAACTTTTCCGGCCACCGGGAAATCATTTTTACCGATAAAATTCACCTTCACAGAATAAGGCAAGTTTTCTATTTCATTATGTGTTATTTGTTTATCAATATTTACGCGTTTTTCAATTTTTGGATACAAGGTTTCCTTCACTTGATTATATAAGGCCGGCTCTTTTTGGTCTCTTTTTTTCTTTTCAGGAGTATGTCCCACAAATTTCCGGAATAATTTGTCGAATAAATCAGGTGATGGTGTCGCATTAATAGATGTAGCGTGTGAAAAAGTCAGCAGGTTTTGGCAATAAGTTGCCAGGTAATCAATATAGCGTTGAGTGAAAATATGCTCAGTTAATTTTTCGATGTCCATGCCCAACTCGTCTGTTGAATTTTCTTTGTTATGTTTTTTTGCGGTATGATCAATGTTTTTTAATGAATCGGATAATAATCCGGCAGCCGCACCCGGAAATAATTTTTTGATGATAGTTAGTTTTTCTGAGGAATAATCAAAAAGAACTTTCCCATCACCAATCATAAGCATTCCCACGCTCACCTTATCCCCGGTGAAGGAATTTATCATCGCATATAATATGGAGTAAAAGGTTTTCATGACTTTGATTTTTGATGTTGTGTAATAAACTGCTTTAGCAAATTAATGGATTTATTCGTCCACTCCGGCGAGAAAATGGAGTGTAAAAGCGCGTCTTTTTCGCTCAATAGAATGTTCCATTCCTGTGGAACCTTTGCAAGGATAGCTTCATTATGTTTTTTACAACGCTTAACATGATCTTTAAACTCTTCAATAATAGTTTGTAATGTATTAACGAAAGTTTTTGAATTTTGTTTCGTTATCAATGTCGCAAAGATATCCGAAAAAATGATAGAATCTTCTTGTGTGATCTCAGAAAGTTTTTCTTTGGCGCTTGATGAGTTAAATACGTTCTCATGATCGATGGGAATTATTTTGTAACCCTTACTTTCCGGATTAATTAAAAGGTTATTATTATTTAAATTACGATCTTCGTTCGCCAGCCAAATATCAAATAGCGCAATTCGTATCAGATCGTCCTTATTCAGGAACTTTTTAGTAAAGGATTGATTACCTTTTGCTCCCATAATAAACCTGGTAGCGTCTTCTGCATTCTGTAAATAACTGAATCCTAAACACGGCCTTTCAAAGTTTTTATAAGATAACTGTGTTCCGAGTATTTCATTTGTAACATGATCTGGCAGCACTTTAACTAATACGTGTTCAGGTGTATCAATTTTCCACAAATGAAGGAATTCGGCAGCAATATATTCGTTAAACAGACTATTTGCTCTGTACTGATTTGTGTGTTTACACAGGTAGTTCTCAAAATCATCAGCCAAAACCTGCACAGGCAGTGTTCCCGTTGCAATCAGGTGGTCTTTGAAAAGCGGGTGTATAGTGCTGACTGTTCTCATGGACTTTCACTTAAATAACTATATCATAATTAGGTAGCAATGCCATATATTTTTTCATCAGCTGCTTTTTGGGAAACCAGTAAATGATCCTCTGCATTTTTTAATGCCAGCTTTGCTCCCTCAAAATACTCTGACTTTTTTAGTTGGCTTATTTTCTTTGTCATTTATAAAGCTTTGACTGTTAAAGGATGGACTTCCACCAAAAACAAATATATGATTTTTTTTAATTGATGTATAATCAGGAGTAAAGTGTGCCATTTATACCGGAGCAGCCCCACTATCCAGCCTTTAAAAAGTGGTTGCCCATTTAAAAGTAAAAATAAGCCAGAAAGTAATGCTTATCTTGATGTTTGGCAGATTACTTATCATGGTTTACGAGAACCAATCATGATTTATTTAAATCCTAATGACTTTTATAATCCAAAATGGATTAAGGGTTCTAAATATAAGAAAAAAGAACAACTACCTTTACCAGACAATCAGTTTTATAAGGTGAAATGAGAATTGCTGTGATGTTTTTTGGTCGACAGTAATTAAAGATAAATTAAGCCTTGCAAAATGCAGGTCTTTTTTATATTAAACTTTGTAATTTGCTTTTAGCAAAGAAATGCGTCAAGAATTGCGTAAACGTGGCTTTTATCTTCAGGCATAAGCTTCTTGATGTTCTGTATCCCCCCGATCAACCGCATCTTTTATAGTTGAAAGAAAGCCATGATTTATGCTGAAGAAAGATATGGGCTTACAAGAGAAGATATTTGCACGGGTAGAAGCCTGGCGGTCATCAGGCATGACCAAGCATGAGTTTATTAACGACAGAATGGATATACCGGTCATATTGAGCCTAAGAAAGGAAGACTAAAATAAAAACCGGCCTCATGAATCATTAAATAATCATTCGGGTATTTATTTAGAGCGCAGATCAAAGTGAGAAAAAAACGGCCGGGCAAAATCGCCCGGCCGTTTGCAGATTTTTCGTTGTTACTATTCTTTTATGATTTTAGAAGTAAAAATCACATTTTCGGATGTGGTTACTTTCAGCAGGTAGACGCCTTTGCACAGTGAGCTCAGGTCAACAATATTTTCACGTGATTCAATCATCATTCGGCCGTCAAGGCTGTAAAGTCTCGCCAATTGGAAGCCATCCGAATCAATGTGAAGAACGCCGCTTGTTGGGTTGGGATAAATTTCTGTAGTAGTTTGAGGCTCGGTATCTATACCTACAGAGAGTTCAAAGT
>JBNJGZ010000235.1:0-2740 GCA_051748065.1 Bacteroidota bacterium | reverse complement strand
CCGAAGGTTTTGTTTTCAGATGTTTGGCAATTCTGTTGATATCCTGACCGGTTACAATAGGACTAATGGACTTGCAGCAGTTGGCGCATTCCAGACAATCGGCTTCCGTAAATTTCTGATGATGCCAATAATGGACAACTTCATCAAGCCTGCGGGGATTGACTTTTTTCAACCGCCCGGCCAGTTTCTTATTGGCTTTATTCTTCTGCTTCGCCCGGTTTTTTAGGGTTTCCGGATTAAAGTCACCGGTGATGCGCATGTTTACTTCACACCTCTTTGTTTCTTAATCTCTTCGTAGGCCGCACTTATCTTCTGAAACTTATCTTTTGCCGATTTTTTAACATCCTCACCCAAATGGCTTACCTTATCCGGGTGATATTTTACTGCCATTTTACGGTATGCTTTTTTGATTTCCTCCATAGAGGCATTCGGTGAGACTTCCAGAATTTTATAAGCACTTTCCTTGTCCTTAACAAACATTGCCTTGAGGGAATTAAAATCGCTTGCACTAATTCCCATTCCCCGTGAAATGGTATTGAGCAAGCTAATTTCGGAGTCTACTACTTCATTGTCCGATTGAGCTATTCCAAAAAGGTAATGCATTAGTTGCAGGCGTGAAGAGTAATCCATATTCATACGGATCTGGTTGCTAACATCATAAACCGGCACATCTTGTTTCAGAATATCTCGCAGAACCTGTAATTGCTCTTTAGCCTCCTCTTTACCAAACTGTTGAACAAAAAACTGTTTCACATAATCCAGTTCGGCACGTTTTATTTTATTGTCGGCTTTCATTATAGCTGCCGTAAGTACCAGCAAACTCATGCTGAAATCACCTCGCCGGGTTCTTTGTTTTTGCGCTTGCTGATATGGATCCTCATTAACAACATAGTCACCACTTTGCATGTCGTCATACATGGATCCGAACACAAAACCGAGAATAGCTCCTATTGGACCTCCAAAAGCCCATCCCAGGCCACCGCCTATCCATTTACCATATTTTGCCATATACGTCTACTTTAATAATTGCAAAATTATAAAAATATGGTTACATATTTTTTATGATTAATGCAGATTACATATCCTCTTCTTCATCAACAAACTTAATCCCCACTTCTTCCATTTCATCAAGGATAGGCTTATAAAGCTCCGGTTTAGTGGGCACATGAACACCCGTAACATCAATCTTACCTGTGAGCAGCAATTTCACGGCAATTGCCACAGGCGTGCCTACAGTGATCGACATGGCAGTATGAGGGGCTTCTTGTCCGATCGTAACCATAGAGGATGTAATTCTTTTATGTTTGTTGTCTAGTTTGTATTCAATTTTGTGTTGCATTGCAATCATATCTCTGTCGCCCGGCTGTAAAGCCCACTTTTCTTCCAGCAATTTTTGTAAAATTTGGGCCGGTGTTCCCTGCGTCATTCCAACTTTTTTATCTTTAAAAATTCCCAGCCAACTTAATTTTTGCATAATTTCACCATCAGGCGATAAATCAAGATATTCACAAAGCTTATCTTCCACCCGTTTTGACGGTTCATATTTGAGAAAGCTATTAACAAATTGTCTCCAGGTCATATTCTCAACATCCTGCATTTGATATGTATCATCAGTCATTCCCAATTGCACGAATACATCCCAGGCCTGGCAAAATCCGGGCCTGCGAAGTGTTCCCCGGAATATCGTAGGAATATTTTGCAACCCATAAATATCCCTGTATTTCAATGAGTCCCGGTTAGGATAGACATCAAATTCTCCATAATTCAACACTTTTGTTCTTTCAAGACGACTAAAAAGTTTATGATAAGGAATGTATTTATATCGTCCATTACGGATAAACATAGAAGTCCCCTGTCCCGCCACAACTACATTACGGGGATTCCATGTAAATTTATAATTCCATGGATTGGTATCGAATTCAGGAGCAATAAGCCCTCCTGTAGAGGATTTGAACAATACTATTTCACCATTCTTTTCCTTTATTTCATCAACAAGCTTCATAGCCGACATGTGATCAATACCCGGATCAACACCAAGTTCATTTAACATGGCGATACCATTTTCACGTGCCTTTTCATTCAATGCTTTTATATCATCAGAAACATAAGAAGCAGTAACCATATGTTTTTTTTCTGCAATGCAATCTTCAGCCACTAAAGGATGCATGCGTGCGGGGAGCATGGAAACAATGACATCATGTTCACTGATAAGGTTTCGTCGCCTGGAACTGTCTGAAATATCGAATTCAATTGCTTCGGCATTTTCATGATTGTCAATTTTTGATTTTGCCAACTCCACATCTTTATCACCCACTGTCAGCTTCCAATTATATTGTTGAGTGCGGTCAAGAAGGTACTTTATAAGCGATGAAGAAGACATGCCTGCTCCCAGGATTAGGATTTTTTTCATCATAGATCAAAATTTTATTTTTGTGGTTGATTTTTTTTAAAGCCGGAATCTATTTTATCTGTATGTTTTGTTTTTCTTACACTCAACAAATAGACTCCATTTTTCAATCAGTTTATTCTAATCAAGATATTGTTCCAGATATTTATAATCGGGTGTAAATTCACCACGATACAGGATTAATGCTTTTTTAACGGGATTGGGTAATTGCAATTCCATAAACGATGAATTATAATCCGCTGTTGCTATAGCCGGCACAAAGTCCACAAGCGCATCACCGAAAGATATGGAAGATTCCCGTGGCAATTCGCTGGGCAAAATATCAACTGCCAT
>JBNJGZ010000234.1:0-2812 GCA_051748065.1 Bacteroidota bacterium | reverse complement strand
GAGAGAAAGATTGTAAAATTGTGGACCATTGTGTATAATGACCAAATGCCAGATTTATTGACGAACACTGTATCGCAAGAACAAGCCAACCGTATTGGAAACCGAAACGTTTTAATAAAAAAAACGGAGAGGCATAAATATCATTCATGAGCTATAAAAATCTAACTCAAAGATAACAACAATTTGTCAGGAAATGCAAGTTTTTGAAAAGATATTTTTAAATTTCTTGCAGACAGCAATTTGCGGTAACAGTACTTGCTTTCTTGTTTCATGCATCCAATTCTACAGCAAAGTTTTGGTCTTCAAGACAAAGGCTACAGACAAAAAACCTCAAATCAATATATTTCGGGCAGAGAGATACCGGTTATTTTCCGGTAAAGATTAATTGCGTAAGAGTCGGTCATACGGGCAACAAAGTCTGTCATTTTCATCAGCCTTTGATAGTAATCATCGGTTTCTCCGGCCTTAAACTGATCGGGTACTAATTCGTTTAATTTTTTGTTGTAGGTATCCTCAGGATTTAACAGTATCCCCGCAAAAGCTTCTAAAAGCCCGCCCAAAATTTTGTATCCGGCCAGTTCAATTTCTACTACTTTTCGGGAATTATACAACTGTTTATTGCGGTCATAAATTGTTCCGTTAAAATGGTCGCCGGAACGGATGAAATCTGTCAGCTCTTCATCAAAAACCCCTTGCATAATTTCTTCATACTTTTCTTCGAAGACCATTGCCGTTTCGTTTACCAGAGCATTAATGGCTTTTGCACGCAAATATCCGACTTTTTCACCGGGATCTTTGATAGCTTTATATTTTGATAAGCCGGCTTTATCTTCATGTGGATAATGCAGGAAGTATGTCAGCAGCTCTTCCATTTCCTTAAGGCTTATATATCCTAACTTATAACCATCCTCCAAATCAATAATGCGGTAACAGATATTGTCAGCAGCCTCCATCAGAAATGCCAGCGGATGTCGCTTCCAGTTGTTTCCTGAAACTGCATCATTAGAGAACAAGCCCAATTCCGAAGCAACTTCTGCAAAGATTTCCTCTTCACTTTTAAAATAGCCAAACTTTTTCAATGAAGTATGTCCTTTAACCTTTGTATTCTGTAGCCGGGAAGCACATGGATACTTGGAAAACGTACCCAGTGTAGCATAAGTAAGAAAAAGGCCTCCCGGGTTTTCCTTCGGATGATGATTTGTCAAAATCCGGAATCCGGCAGCATTTCCTTCATAGTGAATAAAATCGGCCCAATAGTCATCTTTTCCCAAATGTTTTCTATGTTTTTGACCCTGCTCGCCTTTAAAATAAGCTCCAATAGCTTTTTCGCCCGAATGCCCGAAGGGTGGATTTCCCACATCGTGAGCAAGGCAGGCAGCAGCTACAATATCACCAAATGATTCAGGATGAATGTCCAGTTGATTATTTTCTTTATTGAGAATAATGTTTCCGCCAAGGCTTCCAAGGCTTCGCCCGACAGATGAAACCTCCAGGCTATGTGTCAGCCGGTTGTGAACGAAATCGCTTTGCGGTATCGGAAAGACCTGCGTTTTGTCTTGCATCCGCCGGAACGCTGATGAAAATACAATCCTGTCAAAATCGCGCTGGTAAGGCCGGCGAATATCTTTTGTGTCTTTTGTGGTTTCCTGACCATAACGTCCAACGTTCAACAATTTTTTCCAGTCCATTCTTTCCATAATTCCGCTTTTTAAAGTGATGCTTACATCCGGATTATCCCGTATGATTTGTTTTCTGACTGCAGGATATCCTTTTCTATTGCAAAAATAGTATTATTCAGGGATTACAATTGGTTTGTCCGGGCAAGATATTTTAGCAACCGCTCTCATTAGGTCAGCAATCCAAAAAACAAGGTTCTACGGCTTTTTCTTTGCTGTGGGGACGACTAATCCCATTACGATAGTTCCGGTAATTCCTAAAAAAATGACAACAAATTGTATGCTTTTCAATTCTATAAAAGCATAACAAGAAAGGAAAATCATAAACCACATCACGCTGATTGAAGAGATTTTTTGAATTAACGTCATCCCTTTTTGCTCATAATAATTTTTAATATATCCGCCAAGATACCGGTTGTTTATCAAACGATTATACAGTTTTTCAGAACCTTTTAAATACAATGCAGCCGTTAACAGAAGAAAAGGCGTAGTCGGTAAGCCGGGCACTACGATGCCAATAATTCCAAGAATTAAAGATATTGTTCCCCAAAAAATCAAAATAAATTTTCGCATTGCTCTTTTTGAATAAAAATAGTTGCAGCCAAAAAACCATTCATGGTATCGTTCTTTATGCAAAACTAAATAAATTTATTTCCTCAACGGGATTTCAACCTTCATGAACGTATGTCAATTATAAGTCTATAATTTTCACTTGTTTATTCTTTTTGAGAAAAGACCGGATAATTTGCCTTACATCTTTATTGTCTTCGTGATAATCTATATAATCCAAAATATGGGAATGTGAAAGTTGCTGGTCTTTAGAAACAAATCCGAATCCACGATATTTTCCATTTAAAAGAACAACAATGCTATTTTCTTCCCGTGTTCTTCCTTCATCCACAATGATATGATTATGATACTGTAAATCGTAATTTTTCAGCATTTCCTTTACCCGTATATTATATGTTTCCGGTTTTTCCTTACCGATACATGCTCCCAAACATTGATGTACCTGGTAATGAAAACATGCCCCCATAGATTTATACAATCCGCTAAGTTTTTGACACAAGAAAAATTGTTCAACACGCGCTCGTAAATGCTCTTTGGCTTCCTGTTTAGTGGAAAAAGTCGTATGA
>JBNJGZ010000233.1:0-2816 GCA_051748065.1 Bacteroidota bacterium | reverse complement strand
ATAGTAGTTTTTGGGCTTCTACCGCAAATTCCATAGGCAGTTTATTTAATACTTCTTTTGCATATCCATTGACAATCAGGTTTATCGATTGCTCTTCGTCCAGTCCTCTTTGCTGGCAATAAAAAAGCTGATCATCCGAAATTTTGGATGTTGTGGCTTCGTGCTCTACGATTGAACTTTCGTTAAATGTATTGATATAAGGCCAGGTGTGAGCTCCACATTTGTCCCCCAACAAGAGCGAATCACACTGGGAGAAATTCCTTCCGTTTTCGGCTTTTTTCGTCATTTTAACTAAACCTCGATATGAGTTCTGGCTGTATCCTGCTGAAATACCTTTGGAGATAATTGTGGATTTGGTGTTTTTCCCGATATGGATCATTTTAGAACCAGTATCTGCCTGTTGGTAATTATTCGTGACAGCTACAGAATAGAATTCTCCAATAGAATTATCTCCCATTAATATACAACTGGGATATTTCCAGGTGATACTGGAACCTGTCTCCACCTGTGTCCAGGATATTTTGGAATTGGCACCTTTAGCCAGTCCCCGTTTGGTAACAAAATTATAAATACCTCCTTTGCCTTCTTTGTTTCCGGGATACCAGTTTTGAACTGTTGAGTACTTGACTTCTGCTCCTTTATTCGCAACGATTTCTACAATAGCTGCATGGAGCTGATTTTCATCGCGCTGGGGAGCTGTACAGCCTTCCAGATAACTTACGTAACTATCGTCTTCAGCGACGATCAGCGTGCGTTCAAATTGCCCGGTATTAGCAGCATTAATACGGAAATAAGTAGAAAGTTCTACTGGACTTTTTACTCCTTTAGGGATATAACAAAATGATCCGTCGGAGAAAACGGCTGAGTTTAATGCTGCAAAATAATTATCATCCGGTGGAACGACGCTTCCCAAATGTTGACGTACCAACTCGGGGTGATTTTGCACGGCCTCACTGAAAGAACAAAAGATAATGCCTTTTTCTTCAAGTGTATCCTGAAAAGTTGTTTTCACAGAAACACTGTCAAAGACAGCATCTACGGCAACTCCGGAAAGTGCTTTTTGCTCTTCCAAGGGAATCCCCAGCTTGTTGAAAGTATCCAGTAATTCCGGGTCTACTTCGTCCAGACTTTCCTTATCCGGTTTTGTTTTGGGTGCAGAATAATAGACAATGTTTTGTAAATCAATGGGTGGTATTTCCAGATGAGCCCAATCGGGCTGGGGCATGTTCATGAATTTATGATACGCATCCAAACGGTAATCAAGAAGCCATTGCGGCTCATTTTTCTTCTGACTGATTAACCGGATCACATCTTCGCTGAGCCCCTTGGGTATAGTATCGCTGTCTACGTTGGTGACAAATCCATATTTATAATCCGAATTGGCCACTTCGTTCAGTACTTTATCCTGATTTTGTTTTTTATCGTTTTTTTCCATACCAATTATAGTACGTTATTTAGATTAAATTAAAATTATGGGCAAAAATAGAAAAGAATAGCCACATTTGCAACAGCTCTTTTCTATTTGTATTGCACTAAATCAACAAAAACCTGTAGAAATAGTTTGGCAAAAATAAGTAATTTAAGCTGTTTTAATTGAGTGGAGATTGTCTATAGCGTCATTGTCTGATTCATGAATGTCCGAGTACAAAACCTGAATCATTTTATCGTGGGCATGAGAAGAGTTTTATCAACAAAAGGCCGAGCCAAAACTTACCAATGGCAGGTTTTGCTTTTTTTGTGGGCTAAAGCTAATTTAGAATGAAACAGAGGCGATCGAGATCAATTCATGTTTATTTCAAATCCTGATCAACAAGTTATTGTTTCAAAGGCATGTATTATCTTTGTAAGCAAAATTAAACCATTATGGAAGAAATCAGCAAAACACCTCTCACTGAACTGGGAGAATTTGGTCTTATTGACCGTTTGATGAAGGATGTACAAATAAAAGATAAAAGTACGATAAAAGGGACAGGTGATGATGCAGCCGTGATCAACAACGGCATTTTCCACACCCTGGTCACTACAGACCTGTTAGCCGAAGGCGTTCATTTCGATATTACTTACACGCCATTGAAGCATTTAGGCTATAAGGCGGTCGTTGTAAACTTGTCTGATGTGGCAGCGATGAACGCTATGCCTAAGCAAATTACGGTGAGTATTGCTGTTTCAAGCCGTTATACGGTGGAAGCTTTGGAAGAATTGTATAAAGGCATCAAATTAGCCTGTGATAATTATGGTGTTGACTTTGTAGGCGGAGATACAACAACTTCCCGTTCGGGATTGATCATTTCGGTTACGGCGATAGGTCAGGCCATGGCTGAAGACATTGTTTACAGGAACGGAGCAAAAGAAAATGATCTGATTTGTGTGTCGGGAACTCTGGGAGCTGCTTATGCCGGGTTGTTGGTTTTAGAAAGAGAGAAAAAGGCTTTTAAAGAAAGTCAGGGTGCTCAGCCTGATCTGGAGAGCTACGATTATATACTGGAACGTCAGCTTAAGCCCGAGCCTCGTCTGGATGTTATTAAAGCATTGGCACACCTTAAAGTGAAACCTTCTGCCATGATGGATGTGTCTGACGGCCTGGCATCTGAGATTATGCATATTACCAGAAATTCCGAAACCGGTGCTGAAATTTTTGAAGACAAATTACCAATCGACCATCAAACCGGAGACGTGGCTAAAGAAATGAAGCTGGACCCCACAACATTAGCTATGAATGGTGGAGAGGATTATGAGCTGTTGTTTACTGTTAGTCAGGAAGATTACGAGAAAATTAAGGATAACCCGGCTTTTGCTATTATTGGGTATATCAAAGA
>JBNJGZ010000232.1:0-2828 GCA_051748065.1 Bacteroidota bacterium | reverse complement strand
GCAGATTGCCAAACTTCTAAATCTTCAAAACGATTGATCTTCATGTTTCAAAATTTCGGGTTTCGGGTTTCGGATTCCGGGTTTTGTTCAACTAACCCGAAATGCGGAATTCGAAATTCGAAATAGAAAAGCAAGCACCTATAATCTTGTAGCTTTCTTCCTTATAAATGATGTTACTCATGCGAATAAATTCGTGAAATTCGTATCAATTAGTGCAATTCGTATAACTAAAACCTACACGGCATGCAACTTGAAGGGGTTTGATATGGTCACCTTGCCAAACAATTTCAAAAGTCCGATGGAATCGTCTTCCCGGATATTGGCTTTCCTGATTTTCTTAAGGTGAAAAGGTTGATTAATGACCGGGATCCTGGAAGCGAAAAAAGGCCAAAGCTTTTCGGATGTATATGTACGATTGACATCAGGAAAATCTGTAATTGGCTTTGTAACGGGATTTTGAATGAACTCATCAGTATACGCAAACTGCCATACGTTTCCGTTATAGCTCAAAACCGCTATTACCTGTTTTTCGTATACAACATTAAATGTAGCATGGGCATCGCCAGGATTGTCTTTGTAATCCATTCCTTCCACTTTCCAAATGTTGCTCATTAACTTACGTATCATGGTGCAAATTTAAGTATTTTCCTTATAGTATCGTATCTATATAACAAACAATAATTTATAAGGTTTATTCTCTCCTGGCTTAATATTCCTTTAAAATCCTTGTTGATTCGGTTAAGCACATCATGAATAAAACTTCCGGAGTAAAAGATGTCCTTAATAATCTGAATATTTTCCAAAAATCCTTCTTCATGAAGTTTATTCATTAACTCAAAATGATTTATTTTAGTATATCCATCCCAACCCGTTTTAGGAAAACTATTCTCTACATACTTATTAATATGTGCGTTCCTATAGTTTTTATCATTTGCAAGCTCTTGTATTCTGTTTTCATGATAGTTCCAGAATAACGCTCTTGCTGTATCATAAATTGGAGAGAATACTGGCTTTTGTATACCTTTCACATCATTAATCACGCCCCAATTATAAAAATGCCGATCATTATTCCCAATAATTGCATCAAAGACAAGCATTTTTATATACTCCTTAAAAATTTCATCAGCCTGCTCTTTATAAAAATGTTTGATAACTTCATTTGTAACCTGAACTGTAAATAATTCTCTGGCCTTATTATCTTCTTCTACTTTTTCGACAAATTCTTTATCATTTAAGTAACCGGCATAGAGTTCAGCCCCGTGTTCCAAAACTTGAATAGCAGGATTTGACAAAAAATATTTTGATAAAAACCGAATTTGTCCGCCCAGGTAAGCTAGTCTGGCTCCAGCTATATTAAAACCAAAGTACTCTCCAATTCTACTAAGTAATAACTCTGTTATAGACTCAACCGGGTAATGTTTATGTCCTAATTTGGCAAGAAACAGTTGCCATCTTTTTGTATTTTTCCTGCGCCCGTGTCCATACTCATAGAATCTAATAAAATCCTTGGGTGCATCCCCTGTTATTGCAATGTCTGTAACAATAAAATAGTTTTTTACTTTAAAAGTTTCAATCTTCCCCGGCTTAGGGTCAAACCCACTTTTTTCAAGAACGGGAAGCGGTTTTATTGTTTTATGCTTCATGTATTAAAGCGGCTAAAGAAATTATTATCATTCTCTATCATTGCTTCACAAATGTGTTGTTCTGTGCTTACCCCCTGTAGAAATTTACTTCGTATTTCACCCCGGTTGATAAGAAAAAACCAACCCCTGTGAAATATGAAGAGATTTCATGGGATAAACGGGGCAAGCAGGGTAAACCGTGAAATGCGAGGAACGAGCATATTTCACCGGGGTTGGCTTATTCGCTGACTCATCGCTTATCTCTCATCACATCATTGCTTAACCACATCATCGCACTTCCATTCTCTTCGTTCGCTTCGTTCGCTAATCCCGATAGCTATCGGGGCTCTTAAGTCTCTTAAGTCGCTTCTTTCGCTAATCCCGAAAGCTTTCGGAACGCTTAAGTCGCATCTTATCTCACTACCTACTACTTACTACCTACTGCTTACTCTTCAAAAAACTTCTTCTGCTGACACAGATTTTAATTGTCCCTTTTCATAAGCATCAATTCTGGCCTCAGATTCTTGTTTCCACAATTTATCAATCTCCGCATCAGGCTTATCGAGGCTCTTCAATAGCTCATCTATAATTAAAGCTTTTTCTTGTGGACTCAACACCAACAACTCTTTAAGGAGTTCATTTTTTTTGTTCATAGTCATAGTCCTTGTTTTTTAATAAAAGTTATCAATATTTTTATGTGTGGTAAACAGGCTGTTTTCTGAGGTCAGGATACGATGTGCGTCTGTATTGAACATAGAATCAGCATCCAGATCATAAACAAAGACATTCGTATCGATTATCCACTTATCCATTAGCCAGGTCCCGAATATTTTGTTTATCCAATTGTCCGCCTAAATTGATTGCACCGGAGTAATTCCAGGAAGCATCCGTTTTTTTATCTTCAATTTCACGGATGGTTATTTCCACACGCCTGCCCAAATATTTTTTAAACCGCTGCTGTTTTAATATAGGGGGTGTTAATTTAGTTTTAATTTGTATCATCTCTTTGACTTTCTTTTATTGTTTCAAAGGAAGTGAATATCTTTAAAATAATCAAGTTATTCATTGTCATTTAATGGTTATTTGCTTCGTGTAATTTATTGTAATTGGTTGTAATTTATTGTCATTCAGTAGTCATTTGCTACGCTTGCCCTATGAAATGCGAAGGATGAGCATATTTCATTGGGGCGTCATTAAATGGTCATT
>JBNJGZ010000231.1:0-2838 GCA_051748065.1 Bacteroidota bacterium | reverse complement strand
TTCAATGTTGCTTTTTTTAGTAATGGAATGAATCTCTTGTTCTGTCATTTCTCTTGCAAATATGACACGCTCAAAACCATGTTCTTCCGAAAAGATTGCGCCCAGTGAATTGTGATTGCCAATTTGGGTGCTTCCGTGGATTTTCAGGTTCGGGAAAAAGTTTTTTATTAGCGAATAAACGCCCCAGTCCTGGATTATTACAGCTGATATTTTTGTTTGAGACAGGGCATATAGAGTGTCAATTAAACTTGGGAGCTCTTTGTTTTTTATAACGGTGTTAAGTGTTAAATACACTTTTATTTGTTGTTTATCAGCCTCTTCCAGAAGTCCTAAAAGTTGCTGGTAGGTGAAATTATCCGCACGTTCGCGGGCGTTGAATTGTTTTAATCCAAGATATACTGCGTCTGCACCACCTTCCATTGCAGCATGAAATGTTTCCGGGTTTCCTGCGGGCAGGAGAAGTTCCGGTTTTGTTGTTTTTTGCCCCATAACATTTGCAAAAGTAAAATACTTTACCAGAAAGTAAAAGGATAAATTAGATATTGGCTGAACCAAAAGTTTTTTGGGATGTGTGTTGTCTGGAGTCTATATTTCAATGTCTCTGTTTATTGTTTGTTCAAGAGAAATAAATGTTTCCGTGCGTGAAACGCCGTTGATATTCTGAAGAGTATTTACCAGGATGTCCATGAGGTGCTGGTTGCTTTCACAGTACATTTTTAGCATCAGCGCATATTCTCCTGTGGTGTAATGACATTCTACGATTTCCGGTATATCTTGAAATTCTTTCACCACTTCTTTATACATATGAGCCTTATCCAGGTATACGCCTACAAAAACGCACAGGTCGTATCCGATGCTTTGGGGCTTTACTTTGAGTTTTGAGCCCTCAATTACGCCGTTGTTTTCCAGCTTTCGGATGCGCTGATGAATGGCTGCACCTGAAATTCCACATTCACGGGCGATTTCCAGGTAAGGCTTCCGGGCGTCGTGAATCAAATAGGAAAGAATTTTTCGGTCTGTGCTGTCAATTTTAACTTTTTTGTCCATTTTGAGGATTGTTTGTACTAGTCATTTTTAAAGGGTGCCATTTTTTAGGACAGCACCCCTGATAAAATCTTAACTTGTATGACATTCCGGAATGCACTCATTGCATCCGTTTGATTGGGGATATTCTCTTTTGGCTTCTGTTATCGCGTCCCGGCACCTATTAAAAATACCCAGAAACCTTCTGTTTGCATCTTCAGGCATATTTGGACAATTCTCTTTGTGAACCAAATTGTCTCCGTTGGGTTGTTTTTGTTTTTCTACAAAATATTTATCCATAGTTTACCTCCATAGTCTTTTTGTGTAAAATTTACATGGAACTTCTAAGATACAAAAATATTTCTGTTGTTGTATTAACGATGTATCAGTTTATTTATTTACTTTTTGGCTGAACGGAATTTTTTGCACCAATAATTCCATTTCAAATAGCTATGGGTTGTCCTTTCTGATTTCTTCGACTATCCCTGAGATAAATCTGAAAGGCGTTCTGACACTAAATAGGTTTACAATCCAGGTTGGAATATTTCCGCCGGGGTTTACCCAGCCTATGATAATGATTTGGGTTTTATCTGTATCTCTGCTTTCTTTTATAGTCCATTCCTCATGAAACTCTTCAATCTGCACATATTCTTTGTTCTTTTCTAAATAATCAGGCAAGTCCTCTGATACCAAACGGATACGATCCTCAAGAATTTCAACATTCATATCCATTACCATTTCCCTGTTTGTAACCGGCCAGGGCATATCAAAGCGTATGTAGTTGATGTAGCGTTTGTTTTTACGATGTTTCAGGAATGATAATGAATCCACCAATTCCATATATTTTAGATTTTCATTAAAGTCAATTACCTGCTCATAGACTTTTTGTACTGATGCCTGAACTTTTGTTTTCACTTTGTACTTGAAAATATTGCTTGCTTCCCGCTTTTTCGTGAACACCTGTATCTCATTTTTATCTTTCCTGAGCTCCCAATCATCGCCGGAAGCCTGCAATATAAATGGGATTATTAACAAAAGCAGGAATTGGCTCTTAAATATAGCTTTCATGTTAGTTTAGTTTCCTTATAAAACACTAAAAAGAAATATGAGTTCAAAAAATATGCTATTGAGGCTTGAGGGTTATGACAGGCCTGGATATAAATTACTTCAATCATTTGACTTTAGGTTTATAATAAACTAATAACAAGGTTGTAAGCATCGGTTTATTCAAATGAGCTAATGACTTAAAAAAACGAAATTCAAATGAAAAAGTTGAAGGAAAAGAGGATGCCTGAGGCATCCTATGTTTATAGAAATGTCGTCAATTGTGAAACATCGATTCCGGAGGAATCGTACATTGCTCTACCTGAAATTTCCGACCAATAGAAAACTACGGTACGACTCCTCCGGAGTCAGGTTTCATTTAATATTCCATAGCTATAAACTTGCAAACCTTCCGGGTTTGACGGTCTTTATTGAAATCTTTTCCAAATGAAATGCTCATGCGCTGCGGCACACAACAAGGACATGAGTAATTAAAAAACCGCTTAGTTCTGCGATGTTAAAAAAATCCAAAATTAAAACTAAGCGGTTATGAAATTAATAATGTCGCACCTATCTCTTATACCGACCCAATAAGAAAATATTACGAACATTAGCATTGAAAAAGGAAAAACCTTATTTTAGCCCAAAACCTTAGTAACCATAAATTACCATTATGAACTAACCTTATTACCTTATTAAACCTATTACCGGGAGTCATTAATAAGGTAATAAGGTATTGAGCCGGGTTGTAAAGCTGGTTACTGAGGTTTA
>JBNJGZ010000230.1:0-2857 GCA_051748065.1 Bacteroidota bacterium | reverse complement strand
TCATACTCTTCCATTTCTTCAATGGTACATTTGTGCTTTTTCAGATCGTCCAGTTCGGCATAACGCTGTACTTTTTGAGCAACCAGATCGCCATAAGGCATGGGGTGACGAATGGCAACAACCTTTAGTCCTTTTTCCATCAACAGTTCGATAATACGACGTGAGGTCTGGCTTTTACCACAGCCTGTACGAACAGCGCCAACTGCTACGACAGGTTTTGTGCTTTTTACCATTGTATCTTTAGCTCCGAGTAACATGAGGTTTGCTCCGGCAGCATTTACAATTGATGTTACATTCATTACTTTTTGGTAAGTAACATCACTATATGAAAATACACAGTCATCTGCTTTTAGTTCTTTTATCAATCGGGGTAATTCCTCTTCTGCATATATAGGAATACCTTCAGGATACAACTCGCCTGCTAATTCAGCAGGATATTTTCTGTCATCTATGTCAGGAATTTGAGCAGCCGTAAATGCGACTACATTGAAACTATCATTTCCACGAAAATAGGTGTTGAAGTTGTGGAAATCTCTTCCCGCTGCTCCAATAATGATTACATTTCTCTTCATACGTCTTTATTTTTATATTTTATACTAATTTTATTGAAGATTTCAGTTGAAGCAAAGATACGTTTTTAAGATTAATATACATGTTAAATGATGTGAAAAAATCAAGCGCAGGGAAAGAAATTTTTCAACAAATGTTAATAAATCAGGGTTGCAGATTGAGAAAGCTGAAGGTTCTATCCTGCCTGTATGGAAAGTATTTCGTTTTGATTAAGGTTGATGAAAGAATGTTTTATTACCAGAGTCTCCGGGATTAACCGGAAAGGACTCTGCCGAATTGAGGATGTGTTTATGAATAACATAGTTCTGGATGTTCAAGATTGTAATTTTGCTTATTTTTGGTAATCAAGTTCAATGGTTGTATTTATAAAACCGTAATTTTATGTGTGGACGTTTTTCATTATCAGCAGAAGATTTTGAATTAAAAGAGCGATTTCAGGTTGAGGTCGATCCCAAAATCTATCAACCGTGCTACAATTGTGCTCCTTCTCAAAGGTTGCCAGTCATATCAAATTATGAAAAACAAAAAATAGATTTATATCGATGGGGCTTAATCCCCTTTTGGGCAAAAGACCCATCGATAGGTAATAAGTTGATTAATGCAAGAGCAGAAACAGCATCTGAAAAGCCATCTTTTCGTCATGCTATGCAGAGACAACGGTGTCTTGTTCCTTCTACAGGTTTTTTTGAATGGAACAAAAAAGGGGAGAAACAACCCTGGTATTTTTACCTTCCGGATGTGCCCATTTTTAGTTTTGCCGGTTTGTGGGATGTTTGGAAGGATGCTGAAGGTCATTCTGTGCTCAGCTTTACAATTTTGACAACCCGTGCTAATTCAACAATGCAAGATATTCATCATCGTATGCCGGTTATATTAGCTCCGGATCAGGAAAAGAAATGGCTGGAGGATTCTGAGGAGATACCCTCAGATTTTTTAGTTCCGTTGGAAAGCATCCCTATGAGAAAACATAAAGTTTCAACTCTGGTTAATAAACCTGAGAATAATACCCCTGAGGTGATTGAACCAATAAAGACAACAGGGTCATTGTTTGATTAAAAAATCCGTTGTACTTATCTGAAGGTAAATATTTATTTTTGTAAAAATTGTTGCACACTATGGACAAATCACAAGCCCGGGAGCAAATAGCTAAGTTATCTGAGGAGTTGCACTATCATAATTATTTGTATTATGTGAAAGCGCAGCCCGAAATTTCGGATTATGAGTATGATATGAAGATGAAAGAGCTGGAGCAGCTTGAGAGGGAATTTCCTGAACTTGCTTCATCGAATTCTCCTACAAAACGTGTTGGAGGAGATATAACTAAAGAATTTGCTACTGTTGCTCATGACCGCCCCATGTTGTCTTTGGCAAATACCTATTCCGAAGGAGAGCTACAGGATTGGGACCAACGTGTGCGCAAAGGACTTGACGATGATTTCATGTATGTTTGTGAGCTTAAATACGATGGTGTAGCTATAAGCTTAAAGTATGAAAATGGCGAACTGACGCGTGCTGTTACACGCGGAGACGGAGTGCAGGGAGATGATGTTACTGCGAACGTTAAAACCATAAATAGCATTCCCCTGAAATTGTATGGAAACGATTATCCCGGAAATTTTGAGATCAGGGGCGAGATAATCATGTTTCGTGAACCTTTTGAACAATTTAATAAAAACCGTATAGAACAAGGAAAACAACCATTTGCAAACCCACGCAATGCCACAGCCGGGAGTTTAAAATTACAGGAGTCATCAGAAGTTGCCAAACGGCCTCTGGATTGTTTTCTGTATAGCTTAGCCGGTGAATATTTGCCCTTTGATTCTCATTATGACAATTTGCAGAAGGCCAAAGAATGGGGGTTTAAAATTCCCGACTATTTTGCAAAATGTTATAATCTGGATGAAGTTTGGAATTTTATCACAGAATGGAAAGAGGTACGCCCGGATTTGCCTTTCGATATTGATGGTGTTGTGATAAAAGTTGATAACCTGAATCAGCAGGAAGAATTAGGGTATACGGCAAAATCCCCGCGATGGGCTATAGCTTATAAGTTTCCCGCCAAGCAGGCCAGTACGGTTTTAGAAAAGATAACCTATCAGGTCGGGCGAACAGGGGCGGTGACTCCGGTTGCTAATCTGCAACCGGTTCACCTGGCAGGGACAACCGTTAAGCGGGCTTCTCTGCACAACGAAGATATTATGGAGCAGTTGGATGTGCGTATTGGGGATACTGTATTGGTGGAAAAAGGAGGCGATATTATCCCCAAAATTGTAGCTGTTGACAAGAG
>JBNJGZ010000229.1:0-2894 GCA_051748065.1 Bacteroidota bacterium | reverse complement strand
CTGTTTGGTTTTTTATTTTCAGGATAATTTCGCCGGGAGTAAAATTATCACTGGTTTGCTGAAAGCCAAGGCCATGATTTCCTGTTTCCACTTCAAAAGCGTAAATCCCCCCTGACCCAACTCCTCCGGGAGATACGCCTTTTGCAAAATCATCATTCCGTTTAAAGTTTCCGAAATCCAGATTTTCACCATCCACTCCGGTAATACACCAGGCTCTGCTATCTAATTCGCCCAAAGCGGGTGCATAAGAAAATCCTTTCCCCTCAAAACTTCCCTTATTCACACTATTCAGTGTACTGTCAAAATCTATAGAAAACAGTTGATCTTCAGCATCAATACTCCATCCCTCCGGTTCTGTACAGTCTAACGTATATTGAAAATCGTCAATCATAATTTGTTTTTGATTCCCTGATTTTGCTTCTAATTTAACCACAAATGCCCCCTTTTGAACACTTATTCCTGAGCTTATTTTATATTGGTAAGACATCCAGTTGCTGGAATCATTTAAGAAATTATTATCTATTGTTTCCACATTCGTAAAGTTTTGTCCACTATCCTTACTATATTTAAGGTTAAAATCAATATTACCATCATTCAATCGTCGCACTTTCAGACCAAATCCATATATGTCGCCGCATCGATTCAGTCTGGCGGTCCATGATACATCGTCAGCATCTTTCATCCTCCATGCGTATTCACCTAAAGCAGCAGGGAAGCCATCCTGATCGCTATTGGTTTCACGCAAAGCATCTCCGCCTGTAAAAAAAACTCCCAAATCTTCATATTCATGGTCTTTCTGATAACTATTAAGCACACCAGATCCTTTTTTCCACCAATCTTTATAATCAAAATCGATAACAACAGGGCGTAATTTTACTTCTCCTTCCAACTTTATCTCATCAACCCGGAAATCTCCTCCTCCTGAGGTAGTTCGGGAACTATTATCCCATCCGATTATTTTTATATCTGCCGTGGTATAATTGGTAAGATCATTATTAGAAAAAGTCGTATCATATATTTTTGTTACACCTTCTGAAACATCAATAGTATCAATTATGGTGGTATCAATTATAACAGTTAATGCTGAAGGACCATTTGCAGTTGCTCTGTATTCAAAAGACAGACGTGTAATGTCAAATAATTTCGTAATATCAGCATCCAGGGTAAAGTAAAAATACTTTGCTGTTCCGGTGTTATTAACACCCCATCCGGAACTCCCCTGCGCGTAGGGAACATCTGTCCAGTCTCCGGAGTCAGAACTTTTAAAAGCTATATTACCGGAACTTATTTTAAAATCGGTGGCATCCAGATCCTGAGCTACATTTTGTGGAGAAGGATTATTATTGGTAAAAGGATAGTTTACCAATACATTTTGGGAAGAACCTTTCTTATTGATAACCAAACTCACCATTATCAACATTGCAACAATAAAGAATTGTTGATTGAAAAGATGATAAAAACCATTGGGGGGTAGGAAATTTTTCATTTTTACGAAGTTTTATAAATACTATATACTAAGATAAAAATAAATCCTCCGGAATCCAAACAAAAACTCAATAATTTTCTGATTTTTAACATATTAAACAGAATTAAGAATATAACCTATTTAAGTTAGTTCTAGATATTTTAATGTGGAAAAGAATAAGAGAGATAAAAAACTGTCTGTAAAGTGAAGCTTCAAAGTGACTATAATCTTGTACTTCAAGCTGGTTTCACAATAGTTGCAGATTCCACAAAAAAGTTGTTTCTTTGAAATAAATAAACAGAAGAACACATTGGGTTCCATTGCACATTACGGAGCTCATTTCATCAAATTCATTGCAAGAAATGATTTTATTTTTCGCCGTATAAACAAAGTCGATATTAAATCGTTATTATTGTGTTATGTTAGATTTTAATTATCACATTCATTCCACGTTCAGTGACGGGGATTCACCTATGTGGCAAATGACCCAGCAAGCCCACAGATCAGGATTTAAGCATATTGCTATCACTGACCATGGTCCGCTACCCTTTCAAAATGACTGGAGTATAGACCAATCCGCCAGGAAGGCTTATATTAAAATGATCAATGAGCAAAAGGATCTTTACCCGGCTATGAATATTTTCCGTGGTCTGGAATTGGATTATATCCCGGGCATTACAGAAGACTTTCAAAAGTTAAAAGAACTCTGGGAGCTGGAGCTGGTCGTTGGTTCCGTTCATCTCGTAAAACACCCCGAAAGCGGCAAATTATGGTTCATTGATGGCCCCAAACAAAACTATGAAAGCGGACTGGAAAAGATCTTTCACCAGAATATTAAAAAAGGCGTACAAACTTATTTTCATCAGATCAATGAAATGATCCGCACGCAAAAACCGGATATTATCGGACATATTGATAAGATCCGGATGAACAATATGAAACGTTTTTTCTTACCATCTGATCCCTGGTATCAGGAACTATTGGAAGAAACGCTAAGTAATGTAAAATCATGCAATTGCATTTTAGAGATAAATCCCCGTGGTTTTTATAAAGGAAAGATTGAAGATTTATTTCCTTCAGATATAGCATTGGAAATTATCAGAGACAATAACATTCCGGTCACAATAAACACAGATGCTCATAAAACCGATGAGCTGTCGAAAGGGCATGAGAAAGCTGTTAAGAAACTAAAGAAAAAAGGAATAAATTCCGTTAAACGTCTGACTGAAAACGGCTGGGAAGATTACGCATTATAATACATCAGAAAATGTCTTATTCCCGCTTCCATAAAGGGTTCGCCGGATTTCACGAATCCGTAACGTTCATAAAAGGGGACCGCCTTTTCCTGTGAATTCAGGTAAATTGTGGTATCCTCGTTTTTCAAATCTTCCAACACAAAGTGCAAAACTTTAGAGCCTATGCCGTGATT
>JBNJGZ010000228.1:0-2896 GCA_051748065.1 Bacteroidota bacterium | reverse complement strand
TCGTCACATCCTGCTTCAAGGGCTTTTTCTTTGTCCCCTGACAATCCATAGGCGGTCTGTGCAATTATTATTACATCCTGATTGAATTTTCGAATTTCCCGGGTCGCATCATAACCATTGATGTCAGGCATTTTAATATCCATCAGGATAATATCTGTGTCAGGGTTTTCCCGACATTTGTTAATGGTTTCTTTTCCGCTGTTTGTATAAACAATTTTTTCAACCTTATTTCTAAGGACAGCGTCAAAGAACATTTTGCTGGTTTTATCATCTTCTGCAATCATGACGGATAAGTTACTCATTGATTGTTGTTGGCCTTTTTTGGGGCCTTCTTTAGTACTGGTTTTTTTACTGTGCTTTTTCGTGTATGGTATGCTAAAGGTGAATGTGGATCCATAGCCTTCTTTTGATGTGACACTTATGTGACCACCGAGCATTTCAACATAAGATTTAGAGATGGCAAGCCCCAAACCCGAACCTTCAAAAACATTTGTGTCTTCAATATCAGCCTGTTCAAAACGGTTAAAAACAGCATCGATCCTATGGGGTGGAATGCCTATGCCGGTATCTTTAATATAAAAATTCAGGAACTCTTTATCTCCATTTTCGCTTTTTGTGCAGCCAATTATTATTTTTCCTTTTTCTGTATATTTTATGGCATTTTTTATCAAATTCGTCAGAATTCCCTGCAGTTTGCGCCGATCCGTTATAATGTGCGCTTCGA
Organism: Bacteroidota bacterium; assembly: GCA_051748065.1. Classification (GTDB taxonomy): domain Bacteria; phylum Bacteroidota; class Bacteroidia; order Bacteroidales; family PWNQ01; genus PWNQ01. The sequence goes on along the minus strand of JBNJGZ010000228.1, from coordinate 2,172 downwards.
TATCCGGTATTGAAGATTCATAAATTAGTTCAAGCCCTTTGGATTTAGCCTCCTGCTGAAAAAAGCTATACTGTTCTTCAAGTATCTTGTTTACCGGCACTTCCGATTTGACCACTTCTACCTGACCGGCTTCGATTTTGGATATGTCGACAATATCATTAATCGTATCAAGCATTCGTTTCCCGCTTCTTTCAATAATCTGAATATATTTTTCCTTTTCCTGCCCGCTTAGTTTGGGGTTCTTTAATAACTCAGTAAAACCCAAAATGCCGTTCATGGGTGTGCGTATTTCATGGCTCATATTGGCAAGGAAGGCGCTTTTCAAGCGATCACTTTCCTGTGCTTTTTCAAGAGCTTCTATCAATTTTTCTTCTGCCTGCTTTCGCTCGGTGATATCCTGCACCATACCGACAGACCGTATAATTGAACCGGTTTCGTTCCGTTCATGGTAACATTTTTCATAAACATGTCGAATTTCCCCGTTGTCTTTGCGAATAACCCGGTGCTCAATTTCATACCCATCAGCAAATTCCTCAACTGAATTTGTGTAGGCAGCGTCTACCATGTCTCTGTCATCAGGATGGACAGCATCAAGAAACGCCTTATAATTGGCGGGAAACTCCTGCTCTTTCAGTCCAAAAATACGATAGGTTTCGTCGGACCAGCTAAGATCATTTGTTTTCACATCAAGTATCCAGCTCCCCAAACTGGCAATATCCTGTACCTGAGACAGCATTTCCTCCTTGAGTCGCAACGCCTCCTCAGCACGTTTGCGCTCGGTGATATCATGGATCACACCTGATACCTTTTCAGGATTTCCTTTGCTATCTTTTTCAAGTACGGCAATAGAGTGGATGAATCTTGATTCGCCCTTATCCTTTGTAATGATTTCAAATTCCTGATCGTAAGCTTTTTCCTTTTCGACCATATCGACTAAGGCCTGATGAACATTTTCTCTGTCCGGAATGCATTTCTCCACTTCTTCTGTAGTGAAATTCTTATCATCAATATCAAAACCATAAATACGTTTAGCTTCTTCGGATCCCCAGAAATATGATGTCTTTATATCGTATTCCCAGTTGCCCACACGTCCGATCTTTTGAGCTTTTCGATAGCGGGAATCATTGATCCTTAATTTTTCTTCTGCTTCTCTTCTCTCTGTAACATCCTTCACAAACCCCAGGATACGATCTTTCGCCAGTTTGACAGCAGCAACCTGAAAGAAACGATTTTCGCCGGTTTTTGTTAAAAAACCAACTTCACCCCTGGAAGAACCTGTATCCATTACTTTTTTGAAATGTTGAAGTCCTTTCTCGACCTCAGTTTTTTGCATCAAATCGGGAATACTCATTTTGAGAAGTTCCTCTTGGGAATATCCGGTAATATCACACGCAGCCTGGTTCACATCCAGATACTTACCGTTTTCATCGGAAATAAAAATTCCGTCAGGTGCATTATCGATTATGGATCGGAATTTGGCTTCGCTTGCTTTTAAAGCTTCCTGCCTTCTGTATTTTTCCGAAACATCACTAAAAACCAATACGACTCCTTCAATACGCCCGTTTTTATTTTTAATCGGAGAAGCGGAATCAGCAATTTGATATTCATCGCCATTTTTTGATATTAAACTGGTATGGTTTGCCAATCCTACAATATGTCCGTCCTTAAAAACTTTATCTGCCGGATTTTCTGCCGGTTCCCTGGTGTGTGTATTAATAATATGAAAAACTTTATTTAAATACTCCCCTTTTGCTTCTTCCAAATTCCATCCGGTTATACTTTCGGCCACTTTATTCATATCATTGATCCTGCCATGGCTGTCGGTAGAGATTACGGCATCACCGATAGATTTTAAAGTTATGTGGAAATGTTCTTTTAATTCTTGTTGTTTCTTCAATAATTGGTAAGATATTTCCGCAAATATGATAAAACAGGCCGTAATTAGCAATCTGATGTAAAGCTCGTGTTCAGGCACATCCAATATTAATACATCCCATAATGTTTTTTCATAGAAGAAGAAAAAATCAATAAGTGCATCAATTATCCAGACTAAAGCAATAAATGCTATTGCGAGCGTATAAACCTTATGTCGTACCTTCATAATCGTTGGAGTTTTAAATAAAATCCAATAGCTACTGACCAAAACCACTCAAAAAATATTCCCATAAAAAC
>JBNJGZ010000227.1:0-2941 GCA_051748065.1 Bacteroidota bacterium | reverse complement strand
TGAATGGCTTTCATTTAAACAACGCTTTTTCAACAGTATGTTGTGGTCTAAGGATAATTCCATAGAAAGTGCAGACCTGAAGACTGTTACGCAGGTTGAAGACCCTGACCCTTCTTTGCATTATCTGAAAACTATGGAAGCTGAACTATCTGTAAACTATAAAAGTGCCCGTGATAATACGGCTCAATTTGCTTTCTATTTTGGTCCTAACGAATATCCACGTCTAAATAAACATAAACTGGATATGGAGCAGATGATTCCCCTGGGATGGGGATTTTTCCTGCTGAATTGGATTAACCGTTTTGCGGTAATTCCTGTGTTTAATTACCTCGAAGGATTTAATTTTAATTATGGAATTATTATCCTGATATTGACCATTTTATTAAAATTATTATTGTTTCCGATTGCCTACAAAACATATATGTCCTCGGCTAAGATGCGGGTCTTAAAACCGGAAATCGAAGAAATAAACAAAAAATATCCTAAGAAGGATGAAGCAATGAAAAAGCAACAAGCCACAATGGCGTTGTATAAAAAGGCCGGAGTGAACCCTATGGCGGGTTGTTTGCCTATGTTGTTGCAGCTTCCTATTTTGATTGCGATGTTCCGCTTTTTCCCGTCATCTATCGAATTGAGAGGTGAGAGTTTCTTGTGGGCCAGTGATTTATCTACTTATGACAGTATTCTTAGTCTTCCGTTTTCTATTCCCTTTTATGGCGATCATGTAAGTTTGTTTACTTTACTAATGGCGATCTCAACGGTACTTTATACCTGGGTTAACCAGCAAAATATGAATACAGGGCAACAGATGCCCGGAATGAAGACGATGATGTATCTTATGCCGGTAATGCTCTTGTTTATCTTTAACAATTATGCGTCCGGGCTAAGTTATTATTACTTCCTGGCCAACGTGATTACCTTTATCCAAATGATTGTTATTCGAAATTTCATAGTAGATGAAGATGCAATCCGAGCCAAAATTCAGGCGAATAAAAAGAAACCGGTGAAAAAATCTAAGTTTCAGCAGCGACTGGAAGAAGCACAAAAACAACAAAAGAAGAAAAAATAAAAGTATTGCAAAGGGTAGCCACAGGTTGCCCTTTATTTTTTTACAGATCGTCGGTTTGCATTTTTGACCGTCAGTATTCTGTTATAATTCGTATTTTTGAAACATTAAAGAAAGATAAGTTAAAGTTAAATCATCTTTGTTCTATAAAAAATGAATCATTATGCATAATCCCGGTTTATATTCCATTAGTCCCATCGATGGGCGTTACAGTGAAAAAACAAAAGACCTCGCGGTGTACTTTTCTGAAGCTGCTCTTATAAAATATCGTATACAAGTTGAGGTAGAATATTTTATAGCACTTTGCGAAAATAAAACCGGGCGATTAGGTGAAATAAACACAAGTCGCTTTTATGATCTGCGGGAGTTGTACCTGAAATTTACCGAAAGAGATGCTGAAAGAATAAAGACGATTGAAAAGATTACAAATCATGATGTGAAAGCAGTAGAGTATTTTTTGAAAGAACAGTTTGATGAAATAGGATTATCCGACTATAAAGAATATATTCATTTCGGCTTGACCTCACAGGACATCAACAATACAGCAGTCCCGCTTTCTCTTATGGACGCATGGTATACTATTCTGCAACCGATGATTGGGGAGCTTATTGTAGCTATGAATACAAAGGCAGCAGAGTGGAAAGATATTTCAATGTTAGCACATACACATGGTCAACCTGCATCACCTACAAAATTAGGAAAAGAAATTCAGGTTTTTATAAGTCGTTTGAAAAAGCAACTGGATACACTCAAAGCCATACCGTTTTCTGCAAAATTCGGGGGAGCAACCGGGAATTTTAATGCTCATCACATAGCTTTTCCTGATACGGACTGGGTGGATTTTGGAAATAAATTTTTGAAAGATAAGCTGGGACTGGAAAGACAGGATTATACAACGCAAATAGAGCATTATGATGATATGTCAGCGTTTTTCTCCGGATTGCAAAGGATCAATACAATTTTGATTGATTTTAGCAGGGATGTCTGGTCTTATATTTCCATGAATTATTTCAAGCAAAAGATCAAAAAAGGAGAAGTTGGATCCTCTGCCATGCCGCACAAAGTCAATCCGATAGACTTTGAAAATGCTGAAGGAAATTTAGGAGTAGCCAATGCACTTTTTGTGCACTTTGAGTTAAAGCTTCCTGTTTCCCGTTTGCAGAGGGATTTGACCGATTCAACTGTCACACGGAATATTGGTGTGCCTGTCGGCCATTTAGTTATTGCATTAAAATCGCTTTTAAAAGGATTGGATAAACTGATCGTAAATGAAGAAGCAATTCATCAGGATCTGGAAGATAACTGGGCTGTTGTGGCTGAAGCTATTCAGACTATTTTGAGAAGGGAAGGAGTGGCTGATCCTTATGAAAAACTTAAAGAGCTTACCCGCACAAATGACAAGATTGACCAGCAGAAAATCGTAGAATTTGTTGAAAATCTTGATGTTTCTGCATCGGTGAAAGAAGAATTAAAAAACATTACACCTTATAATTATACCGGAGTGTTTTAGTCTTGCAGAGGAAGTTAATTAGTGTCTGTCCATAAAGTGGACAAGGTGTCTTAGTGATCATGTCTCTGTTCAGAAGATTCCATTTACAAAGCCTGCCCCGCATTTATCGGGGGCTTGCGCAGCCCGAAAATGCGCAGTTTACTCAGGTAAATGAGCAATTTTCGGGCAAGTGTAACGCAGTAAATGGGACTTTATGGACAGAGACGAATTATTCTGACATGGGAAAAGGTTCTTCCTTTTCCGTAATAATGCTTTTGGGCTTGTCGGGATTTAAATTATGACCATTAAGGACTTCTTCATAACATTTTAAATAGTCGTCAGTCATTTTTCGTGCTGAAAAATTATCTACTATAAACTGATGACAT
>JBNJGZ010000226.1:0-2947 GCA_051748065.1 Bacteroidota bacterium | reverse complement strand
CCGTCTTTAATTTGGTGCCGGCAACTGGTTCCCGGTGCTGCAATAATAGTCTCTTTAGATTTCTTACGTACGGCCGGAAATAAAACCATTTCACCAACATCCATTGATAAGTCATAATGTTCTTTTTCATAACCAAAAGAACCTGCCATTCCGCAACAACCACTGGGTATTTCATCCACATGATAATTTTGGGGTAGCGATAGCATTTCTTTTGTGGGGCCGGTTGTTGCCAATGCCTTTTGATGACAATGCCCGTGAAGTTTTATATTCTGTTCATCGGTTTTAAAATCCTTAGCTCTGATATTTCCTTTTTCGGCTTCCTGCATAATAAACTCATCAAACATCAAAGCATTTTCTGCCAGGTTAGCGGCTTGGTTTTTCAACTCATTATCAACAAGTTCCACATATTCATCCCGGAACGTTAAAATCCCGGATGGTTCAATACCAATCAAAGGCATATCCTTTGAAATGTGGGTTCCCAAATTCTTTACATTATCATTTGCAATTTTGCGGGCTTTACGGAGTAATCCTTTCGACAGATAAGTGCGGCCACTTTCTTTATGAGGAAACATGTAAACCTTATATCCTAATCGGTTTAAAAGCTTAATGGATTTAATGCCGATTTCCACGTCATTATATTCGCTAAACTCATCTACAAACAAAGCCACCTTTCCTTTTTCATTTTCAGGAGAACAATCAGGAGCATTTTTCCGAAACCAACTCCTCAGGCTCATTTTATAAATAGCCGGAATGCTACGTTTTGGAGCAAAGCCAAGCATCTTTTTAAGCGCATTGCTAAGCAGCTTATTACTAATAAAATAGTTAAACACAGCAGGCCAAATCATCCCAAGTTTATTGACTGATGTAATGTATGCTATCAAACGTGTACGCAACGGAATGCCATGCTTGTCATAATAATGTTGTAAAAATTCGGCTTTATACTTTGTAATATCTACATTGGAAGGACATTCGGATTTGCAGGCTTTGCAGGAAAGACATAAATCAAGAACATCATAAATTTCTTTATGGTCAAACGGATTTTTTTGAGTTGAATTAGTCAAGAATTCCCGCAAAATATTGGCTCTGGCGCGAGTTGTATTATTTTCATTTAATGTAGCCTGATAACTCGGACACATTGTCCCTCCGATTACAGAAGTTTTTCGGCAATCTCCCGAACCATTGCATTGTTCAGCAGCTCGAACGATTCCCTGCGTTTTTGAAAAATCAAATATCGTTTCAATCTCCGGTGTTTCCTGTCCGGGTTTATAGCGGAGGTTAGATTTCATGGAAGGAGTATCGACAATCTTACCAGGATTAAAAAGATTGTCAGGATCCCATGTATATTTGACCGATTTTAAAAGTTGGTAATTGTCTTCACCTAAAACATTAGGTATAAATTCTCCCCTTAATCGTCCATCGCCGTGTTCTCCGCTAATAGAACCATTATACTTTTTAACCAGTTCTGCTGTTCGCTTTGCCACAGTATAAAATAACTCTACATCCCGTTTATCCTTCAGATTCAAGACCGGCCTGAGATGAAGCTCTCCTGTTGCAATATGGGCGTAAAAAACACAGCTAAGTCCCATATCATCCAACATGTTTTGAAACTCTTCCATATAAGCCGGAAGATTTTCCGGATGAACCGATGTATCCTCAATAACGGCAACCGGTTTCGCGTCTCCCGGAATATTATTCAACACTCCTAAGCCAGCTTTTCGTAAATTCCAGACTTTAGGAATATCATCACCAAAGACCATAGGAAAATGATAGCCTAAACCGGCTTCTTTTAGCTGCCGGATAGTGTCTTTAGCTATGGTCATTATTTCTTCTTTACTTTCAGCAGCCCATTCGATGATAAGAATAGCTTTGGGGTCTCCTTGTATAAAAAACCGATTCTTTCGCTGCGAAATATTATTTTTGGTCTGCTCCAAAACGTTATCATCCATCAGCTCAATAGCTCCGGGTTTATATTTCAGAGCGATCAAATTAGCCTCAAAGACATCAGGTAAATTGTCGAAATGGACACAAAGCAGACCTTTCACAGGCGGCGGCAATGGTATTAAATTCAATTTGATTTCTGTAATAAAAGCCAATGTACCCTCGGAGCCGGCAATTAACCTGGAAAAATTAAAGACTTCACCGTTATCTTCAAAAGGTTCACAGTAAGAAAGCAAATCCAGAGCATAACCTGTATTTCTTCTGTGTATCCGTTGATCCGGATATTCATCCCGAATTTGCTGCCGGTTGTCTTTACTGATCAAAATATCACGAATATTTCGGTATATCTGGCCTTCCAAAGAATCGAGTTTAAGTTTTTCTTCAAAATCTTCAGAACTTAACGGACCAAAGACAGCTTCCGAACCATTGCTCAAAATCGCTCTGACTTCCAGTGTATGATCTCGTGTTGATCCATAGATAAGTGAATGCGCCCCGCAGGAATTATTTCCTACCATTCCTCCTATCATGCAGCGATTTCCCGTGGACGTTTCAGGGCCAAAAAACAAATTATGTTTTTTTAATAAAAAATTTAATTCGTCAAGAACAACACCGGGCTGAACGCGAACCCATTTTTCTTCTGCGTTTAACTCCACTATATTTCGAAAATACCGGGAAACATCGACCACGACTCCGCCTCCTACAACTTGTCCTGCAAGTGATGTTCCTGCCGTTCGGGGTATCAAAGAGGTGTTATTTGCAGATGCGAATGCGATAAGATGTTTTATGTCACCTTCTGTCTTTGGAAGACACACGGCCTGGGGCACTTCCCGATAGGCGGAAGCATCCGTAGCATATTGTAAGCGTGTATACTCATCAATAAATAACTCACCTTTCAGTGAGTCCCTCAATTCCAAAAGTCTTCTTGTCATTTTATTTTTTTCTTAGCTGCTTTACAAAAATAGAAAAGACCCTTGAACTTAACCTATAAACAAATATCATTTTGAATAAT
>JBNJGZ010000225.1:0-3015 GCA_051748065.1 Bacteroidota bacterium | reverse complement strand
TCTATCATTACATGAGTATCCCGGATAGTAAAAATCCTGTTTTCAATTTCCTGCAAGCTATATTTTTTTGGATGTTCACTCATCTTTCAACTTAATTTTTTTCAGATTTTCATGAATTTTTGCACTTAGTTTGGCTTCTTCCTTCATTTACCTATGCTAATCGCTAAATCAACTCTACGTGCAAGGCGAAATGCTGTGCGAGTACGCTGAGCGAAATTTGCAATTTCGCTCCTCTCCATAAATGGCCACACAGTCAAAGACAGATTACAAATCCGATTCAGCAATGTTGAGGTTAATAGAATAATTCAAGAAGCCGAATTACAAATTCGGCTGAGCATTTATCGCTGAACCAACTCTCCTTGTAGCTCCGGTTTATCATTTTTTTAATTTCCTTCCGGAATATTGCCCTAAGAAGTAAGCAATTAAAATCGGAATTAATGAAAAAGCCATATACTTTTCTGTTAGATTGTACTCTAATAACAATATCAATATTGCAGCTGATATTATTATAAAAATTGCGTCAAAAATTCTTTTTTTCATCTGTTTATATTTTAATTTCAGCGGTCAGATGTTTACCCCGTCTTTTCTTCGGGGGAGCTCACCATGACAAACAACACCCTCACTGTCAATATTTTTTAACTATTTCTATAATCATGCTCTTGTAAGTCAAAAGCTTTGTCATGGCTCGGTTCATTTGTTTATCCTCTTTAGTTTTCGTTACCTGATCACTATTTTTCTTGCTCCAAATCCATTTTCAGTGCTGTAGCGCACGATATACATACCGGGGTTCCATGAAGAAACATCTACTTTCATTTCTTTTCCCGATGTTTCTTCCTTTAATACGCGCTGACCGTTCAGATTGAATATCTCCACAGAACGGACAGCATTATCCCGGCTTTTGATGGTCAGAAGCCCGCTAACAGGATTGGGAAACATATCCACCATGATGGTCTGTTTTTCTTCTTTGATGCTCACCTTAAAACAGTCCACTGTAAGCTGGGGGTTTGTCCAGAAAACATTCGGGTCTTCGTAACAATTCAGCATCAGTTCACTATTGTGCTTATATAACAAAGGTGACAGTAATCCTTCTGTGCAGCCTATTCCTTCTATCCAGAACATTAACCTGCTGCTGAACTCCACGCTCTCAAGCTGTATTCTTTTCCTGTATTTCCCGTTGATCAGCACACTGTCAATACCTGAAACCACCTGCATGGTATCATGGGTAATTTTATCCGGCGTGTAAATAGTATCGCCAGGTTTCATGTTGAAATCATACAGCATGATTTCAACCGTGTCCGGGAAATGATGAAAAAGGTGATCCGGCAGGGCCGAATCTTTCAGGAAATATATCCTTGACTGCGTATCCTCCCGGATAGCACCGGCATAGGTTTTTGTGGTGATGACAGAATCGTAATTTGTTTGATAAAGCTTTTTATAGGTTGTTCCAAACCTGACCGTATCTCCCACTATGGTAAACTGGTAGCGGTAATAGGCAGGAGGATTCAGGGCGTCGCCAAGGAAGTTCCTTCCTTCGCGCCAAACAGCATCTTCTTTTATAACCGGGAATTCAGTCTGTGAATATACTAACAAGGGGATGAGCGCGAATAGTAAGCATAACGTTTTTTTCATGATCATCGGTTTAAAGGTTTTTAATTTTTTATAAACTTCCCGCGGTATTCTTTACCATCGCTAAGCAGGCGGTAGAGATAAACGCCGGAGCTGAAGTCTTTTATATCTACATTACTGACAGCCGAATGCAGAAATAGTTGTCTGACCTGCTGTCCCTTCGTGTTATAAATATGCAAATATCGTTTTTTTTCTGTTGCCAATGGAGGCAAAAGAATTTGCAAAAGCAATGAACTCATACGAATGGGTATTCGGGAGTTGTTTTTGCTTATTGGATTAGCTTTTGATATTCACGCAATAACAAGTAGAGTCCGTCCCCTGTATACAGGAAACGGACTCTTTGCAAATTGCACAGGACTATTTATGCCACAATATTCTCCTCTCGTATTCCCTGTTCATTCTTGTGTTTTTTCAGTGTTTCGTATTTTTCATAATTACAGTTCGGCAAGTGCTTCCGGATCTTTACTTAAGGCAAGGTAAATAACATTGTCCTCATAACCCAGGATAACGCCTATTTCTTTATTCTTATCGGCATAAGCTGTCTCGGTTTCTTCTGTATCTTCACTTTCGATTTCCGAAAACCCACTTAATTTTTCATTTTTAATTTTCTCAACAATTTTTTCTATATGCGCTTTTTTCTCAGGCGTAACACTGATATAATAAGAATAGCCTTCGGGGATCGAATCTTTCAGGAATTCGCCATAATTATAATATCCCGTCCAGGCATCGCCGAATGCGGCAAACGACATCTGAATATCACCGGTAATATGTTTGCCACTCTCCAACATAGTCGGATCAGCAGAGCGCCGTGAAAATTGCTTTTCATTCATTTCATAAAAATCCTTTATCTCCTCAAATGTTGAGTTATACGTCAACTCACCCGGCAAATCCATATTGATAGCCGATACGGCAGCATCTACATCAAAATAATCGGAGGCAACAGACTCCATTGACGAAGGTCTGCCACAGATATGGCTCACATAATCCTTACTAACGTTATCAAACTGTGGATTTACTTCATATTGTCCTTCTTCATTGATCAGGCCAAAATCCTCACCGTTAGAAACAACCGCAAGTTTCCCGTTAAACGGATAAGCATAAACAAATTGTGGTGTGATCACATATTTGCCATCCTGGTCAATATATCCCCATTCGCCGGATTTGGATACGGGAGTAAGATCATTTCCCTGAAAAGCAAAAGCCCGGTCAAACTGAGGGTTAATAACAAAATCACCTTCCTCATTAATCCATCCGAACTGCCTGCCTTTTTGAATCAAAAACCGTTTACCATCGCTTTTCATATAGTCAAACTGCGGATTGATCACGAAAGAACCTTCGTCATCAACAACACCATAAGACCCGTCGGAGGAAACGACCACAGCTTTTCCA
>JBNJGZ010000224.1:0-3041 GCA_051748065.1 Bacteroidota bacterium | reverse complement strand
AATTTGTTATCATCAATATTATAAATCAGTAAGCTTTCGGCAGGAGAATTTATGGCTCCTGGTACAGTTCTTGGTATCAGCAAGCCTTTTTTATCAGTCCCGTATGAATTAATATCAAGCATGGCAGATGGGTCAGGAGGATGGTCTGCATTGTTAATAGACATCCCTCCATTATCATGGGGGCCATTTCCAATAATTGAAGAAATAAATTTGTCGTTTATTTTTTCCCAGCTATCCCCATCCCAAAAATTAAATTTGTCAGCACTTATGTTATAAATGATCAGGCCTATAGCAGGAGAAGGAATATCATTTCTTTCCGCTGTGGTCAATCGTGGTATCAAAATTCCTTTTTTTGTGGAATACACTTCAAGCAATGCTGAATTATCCGGATCATCTGTATTAACACCAATGTTTTGAGCTTCAGCAATATTAGTATTCAACAACAAACCTGCTAATGTAAATATTGATATACTTTTTATTATTATTCTCATGATTACAGGTTGATTTTTAGCCGTAAATTCCCGACTATGACTGACTAAGCTATTGCAATATAATAAATACACCTAAAATTCACAAATTTACTTATGAAAACTTGAATTATTTTCATATTTCCAGTGTGACAAATCCCTGTTGAGCAGTTTTTCGAGCAAAGATACATCGTCACGGAATTCGTTGTAAAGTTTTTGTTTGAATGCGGCATCAAGAGGCTGACGTTTGGCTTTTATCCTATTCATTTTATTGATAAATTTCAGTACACTCATACCTTCGGGAATTCCAAGTCGTCGCTTCACAAGCATAACGCCAGGGTATTTCTTTGCAGTTTTGGAAACCAGATTAGCAAGTTTGGTGTTTTTAAAATATCGATTTTCATTTTTGGGTGTAAAATCCGTTCTGTTATCAGAATCTACGCCAAGAAAATCCAGGGTTTCTTCATACACTTTCTTTGTATCAGCAACGAAATCATCAAATAGAATAACCTTTACTCTGTTACGGTCTACTCGGCTGAATAACCGCTCAAGCTGTTTCCCGGTGCTGCATACATCCCTGTACTGTATCAGTTTTGGCTCACGGTTATCAGGCGGAAGATTTTCTCCCCTTTTCCGGCTTTCCTGTAAATCCCAGGCCTTTTTAAAATCAACCACATTTTCATTAATGCGCGACCGGATGTGTGTGGAATGTAAAGAATAGGCCATACTTACCGGATCCCTGAGCATTACGATAAACTTCGCATCCGGGTTGAATTTCATGATGTTGGGTACCGCTTCATCTGAATACAGATAATAAACACTACCCTCTCCCACAGCCGCTTTGCCTTTTGAATTGTAATAACATTGATTCAGGTAATGTTCAATGGTCTGAAAACCGCGGTGCTTATCCGAAAAATCCGTACAGAAAAAATTCGGTTCTTTGGGATATGAAAAATGGATGTCAGGATGTTCACGCAGATATTCACTCAATGCTGTTGTTCCGCATTTCGGCGCTCCTATGATGAAAAAATTCGGCTTTTTAACGTTTTTGGATACTTTCATTTTGTACTTTGCTAATGTATGTGTTTTGTTCTATGTTCAAAAATACAACCACGGGCTGAAAGTTCCAAACCCGCTTATTTCTCGATTACTGCATCCCTTCAAGTCGATTGCGTATGCGCTCCAGAAAAGCTGTGTCACATGAGTAAAAATGACCTGGAATGAATATCTCCTTTTTGAAATGCTCAACATAAGCATCCACCGATTTTTTGTCAGGTGTATGGGAATCAATTGCATCAAACAGCTCATCAGATGATGAATAATCATCAACGGAAAAACATGATGGGTTGTTTTTGTAAAATGCCTTGCCCAGCAACAGAACTTTTTTATACCGCGCAACACTTTGCAAACCGACACTGGAATTAATGTTAACAACAAATTGCGAATTTTCTATGAGTTTATCCAGATCTGTCTTTTTTGTCAAAAATACGTTTTCATTATCAACAAATCGGGAATAATCCACAGGCTCTACTTCCATGGGATGTTCCTTGATGATAACTTTGTATCCGGCATCCTTCAGTCTGGGCAGGATGAATTCTACAGCAGCATACATGCTTTCATAGGGGCTGTTCAGAATTACCTGTGTATCCGAATTCACCTGCAAAGGGAAAAAGACATATTTCCCGATCGCATCCAAATCCAAAGGCATTTCACCGTCATTCTGGAAGCGTTTTTTGGCTTTATTCTGATTGCGCTTTTTATTGATAAAGTTCACCAAAAACCGATTGTACCGGGGATCAACAAGTCGATAAAGAGCTCTTATGTTTTCGTTATGTTGAATTTTTCTCACCTCAAACTCCGGGTCCGGGTCAAATGCCGTTTGCAGATAGGAAAACGCTAAAAACTTATCATAATCCAATTCAGCATAGGATGCATCAGCATTAACCCCTTTGGGATCCATCTGTATGCTGTCTGGAAAATACCCGTGCTCAAAGAAAAAAGTATTAATGCCCAGCTCCCGGCATACATCCGTTTCAACATTAAACAAGCCGTTAAGAATCAAAACCAGATCGTAACCTGCAGTCTTCATTTTTTGTTTGCATGCGGTGTGATCCTGGTTTTTATCGTGGATAAGTTTATCTGAAGCATCAAGCTGGTAATTTCGCATGTAATAGCGAATCAGTTTATGTTTTTCTGAATAAACTGATTCGGGGTTTGCAGCTTTACCACAGTTTATGTATTGTATTCCATGCTTTTTCAGGTGTTTTCTAATAAAATAATCCGGATTCAGATACACCACCTTGTGACCAAATTTTTTAAGGTAATTGCTTAGGTTGATGTTAAATTCCAGGTAGTTGGCTGCGTTATTTACAATTCCGATTTTCATTGCTGTCGTTGATTAGACAATTTTTTACTCATGCTTCAAAATTACAAAAATACCTCTTTTTAGGCAGCTCTATGTCGTATAAATCAGAAAATAATAAGCAAAATAAACCAAAAGAAAGATCATCCCTTCCCACCACCTGATCCTTGCCCGCTTTACCGGCAACATAAACACAAGCAGCAGCAAACATA
>JBNJGZ010000223.1:0-3102 GCA_051748065.1 Bacteroidota bacterium | reverse complement strand
TAATTTTTAGTATCTTTGAGTTTTGATCTCAATAACAGATAAGGAAAAACCATGATATAGCAAATCATTCTCAGGCAAAAAGATATAAGTATAACAAAACATTTTTCGAAGCAAATGTGTTTGATTGCTATTCAAATTTGGTTTTAATCACATTTTCCAAATAGCGAATAGTTATAGCTTAAGTAATAAAAATTTATTCAACCCAAAATTTATCAATATGAAGAATTTAACACGAACATTAGTATTAGCATTATTACCGCTTTTCCTTTTGTCTCAGGAAAGTACACGTTTGCTGCGCTTTCCTGACATCAGCGATGGACAGATTGCATTCAGTTATGCAGGCGATCTGTATCTCGTAGACGAAAATGGCGGTACAGCCCGTAAAATCACGAGTGACGAAGGCTACGAAATGTTTCCACGGTTTTCGCCCGATGGGAAACAGTTAGCTTTTACCGGTCAATATGATGGTAACACCGAAGTATATCTCATGGATTCTGACGGAAGTGAACCAACGCGCCTTTCGTATACGGCAACGCTGAATCGTGATGAAGTTTCGGATCGTATGGGACCAAACAATATTGTCATGGACTGGAAACCCAATGGAGAAGAAATTGTGTTCCGGTCACGAAAAAAATCATTTAATGCCTTTGTGGGTCAGCTTTACAGTATTTCTGCCGATGGAGGCATGGAAAAACAACTACCCTTATCAGAAGGAGGTTTTCTTTCATTTAATGATGATGGATCAAAAATGGCCTACAACCAGGTTTTCAGGGAATTCCGCACCTGGAAGTATTACAAAGGCGGCATGGCCGACGACATTTGGATTTATGACTTCGAAACTCAGGAATCCCAAAAGATCACAGACAACCCCGCTCAGGATATTATTCCCATGTGGCACGGAAATACAATTTATTTTGCCTCCGACCGTGACCGCACCATGAATATATTTGCTTATGATCGGGAAACCGAAGAAGTGAGAAAAGTTACAGACTTTACGAAATACGATGTTAAATTTCCGGCAATAGGAGAAAACGCTATTGTTTTTGAAAACGGCGGTTATATCTATCGCTTAGACCTTGAAGATGAAAATTACGAAAGATTAGACATCCACATAAAAGACGACCGGGAAACCGGGCGCAAAGAATGGGTTGATGCCTCTGAATATATCAACAGCGCCAATATTGCACCGGATGGAAAACGCGTTGTTTTCGGCGCTCGTGGCGATATTTTTACCGTTCCGGCCAACAAGGGCTTCACCCGCAACCTCACACAATCACCTGGTGCACACGATCGTAATGCAGTATGGTCGCCTGACGGAAAGCATATAGCGTATCTTTCAGACAAAAGTGGCGAATATGAAATCTATATTGTCAGCCAGGACGGAAGCACGGAATCTATTGCGTTAACAGAAGAAGCAGAAACCTATAAGTTCAAACTGCAATGGTCTCCCGACAGCAAAAAAATACTCTGGAATGACAAAAAAATGAAGCTTCGTTATGTAAATATTGAATCAAAGGAAATAACAGAAGTAGCTCATTCTAAGAAATGGGAAATTACCAACTTCGACTGGTCACCGGATAGCAAATGGATTTCTTATAGCAAACGGGCGAATAATGATCTGGATCAATTATTTATTTATGGTCTGGAAAATGATGAAACACATGAATTAACCGACACCTGGTATCATTCATCTTCACCGGAGTTTAGTGCAAATGGTAAATATCTCTTTTTTACTTCCAAACGCTCTTTTGATCCAATTTACAGTGAAACAGAATGGAACCATGCCTATCGCGATATGTCAAAGATCTATCTAATTACACTTGCTGAGGACACTCCTTCCCCATTTGCTCCCGAGAATGATGAAGTAAATTCCGAAGACGAAGAAAAAGAGAAACAAGAAGAAAAAGACATGCAGGTTGACATAGAAGGCATAAAAGACCGTATTACTGTCTTACCTGTTGAAGCATCCAATTATGGGAATTTATCTTCAGTAGAAGGAAAACTTTACTACAATGAGAAATCATACAGTGACAAACATGTTTCTTTAAAAATGTTTGATATAGAAAATAAAAAGGAACAAAAATTAGCCAGTAAGATGAGTTTTTCCATATCAAGCAATGGTAAAAAAATGCTTGTTAAAAAAGGGAAGAACTATGCTGTAATTGATTTGCCTTCGTCAGAAATCAAGCTTAAAGACAAACTTGATATGTCCGGGATGGAAGTACTTGTTGACAAACGTGCGGAATGGGCACAAATTTTTGAAGAGAGCTGGCGTCAAATGCGGGACTTCTTTTATGACCCGGGATTACATGGTTTAGACTGGCAGTCGGTTCATGACAAATACAAACCCCTTGTTAAACATGCCCGCAATCGTCACGATCTGAACTATATCATTGGCGAGATGATTGGCGAGTTAAATGTAGGGCATGCTTATGTGAACGGTGGCGACCGCCATGAAATAGATAAAGTGTATACAGGACTGCTTGGGGCTGAATTTGAAAAAGATGAATCCGGATATTTTACGATCACAAATCTGCTACAAGGAGAAAACTGGCGCAAAAACACCCGTTCTCCCCTCACAGATATCGGTGTAAATCTACAGGAAGGTGATTATATTTTATCTGTCAACGGCAATTCGTTAGAAGAAACAGATAACATTTACAAAGAACTGATCAATAAAACAGGAAATCCGGTGGAGTTGCAGGTCAATGATGAGCCCTCTACAGATGGAAGCCGTAAAGTACTTGTTGAACCAATAAAAGATGAGTCCAACCTTTATTACTTCAATTGGGTAAGAGACAATATTGAAAAAGTAAACGAAGCCACAGACGGACAAGTAGGCTACATCCATGTTCCCAATATGATATCACAAGGGCTGAATGAATTTGTCAAATATTTCTATCCTCAGTTAAACAAAAAGGCTTTAATCATTGATGACCGCGGCAACGGAGGCGGCAACGTATCTCCTATGCTGATAGAACGTTTAAAACGGGAAATCACCAGAGCTAATATGGCCAGAAATGTGGAAATCCCAAGCCATACGCCGACAAAAATGATGCTTGGACCGAAAGTATTGCTTATTGACAAATATTCCGCTTCTGA
>JBNJGZ010000222.1:0-3113 GCA_051748065.1 Bacteroidota bacterium | reverse complement strand
ATGTTTGTATGTGCTGCTGATACAGCAACACTTTATGCAGGTGACTTTGACGCTTATAGCTGGTCCACAGGAGAAACTACAGACTCTGTTATGGTTGACTCATCCGGTCTCGGATTAGGATCACACATGATTACAGTTTCTGTAACAGACAGTCTTGGTTGTATGAATACTGATACGGTAGTGCTCACTTTCGTTGATTATCCTTCAGTTACCATAGCCGGACCGGACACGTTCAAGTATTATACTGAAACAGCTACCTATGACGCAGGTGCAGGCTTTGACAGCTACCTCTGGTCTACAGGTGAAACTTCTCAGGATATCACGATCGACAGCAGCGATGTTACATTAGGTAATAATACCATTTCTGTAACTGTTACCAACGAATATGGTTGTGAAACAACAGAATCCAAAGACATCTATGTTGACGATGACAGTGGTATTGAAGACCGCAATGATAACATGCATATCTCGGTTTATCCGAATCCGAATGCAGGTGTCTTCACGCTGGAAATTAACGGACCTAAAGAAGATTTCAACCTTGAAATCATGAATGTTAACGGTCAATTAATTCAAAGCGAACAAATCAACACTGACAAGTTCAGTAAGCAATATGACCTCAGTGAATTATCAGGTGGTGTTTATTACATCCGTCTGATTAATGAGGACATGACAAAAACTCAAAAACTTATTATTCGCTAATAAGTAAAGTCCTTTAAAAAAAAGGCTGGCCTGATGGTCAGCCTTTTTTTTATACTTTTCATTCATGTTTATTATATTTGTACCATCAATTGATTAGTTTATTCATATTTATAAATACCTGCCCATCAAATGATTTATTTCTTTAAAAGTCACAACCGGCTTATTGCTTTACAGTCAGAAAAGCAACTACAAAACGAAGATATCACAAAATTAACCTGGCTTTTTACTGAAGTACACTATACCGACGAAAAAAGTATATTCGGAACCTTTATCGGCCCCAGAAAAGAAATGATTACTCCCTGGAGCACGAATGCTGTGGAAATCACATACAACTGTGGGATAACAGGAATAACAAGGATCGAAGAATTTACCGCAGCAAGTCAGGATAGTTCTTTTGATCCGATGTTACAGGAAATGTATCATAATCCGGACCAGAATCTTTTTACAATTGATCGTCAACCCGAAGACATAAAACACATTGATGATATTTCAGCCTATAATGAAAAAGAGGGATTGGCTCTAAATAAAGAGGAAATCAAATATTTAGAAGATTTAAGTCATAAGCTTCAGCGAAAACTTACGGATAGTGAAGTCTTTGGTTTCTCTCAGGTTAACTCCGAACATTGCCGTCATAAAATATTTAATGGTAAATTTGTGCTGGATGGTTACGAAATGGGACCATCACTATTTTCGCTTATCCGAAAGACATCAAAAATTAATCATACAAATTTGGTCTCCGCCTATAAAGATAATGTAGCATTTATCAAAGGGCCGAAATCCGGCATTTTTGCTCCTTCCAAACAAGACAAGGCCAATTTCTTTCAAACGAGAGCTGTGGATACCATAATCTCACTAAAAGCAGAAACCCATAACTTCCCAACAACCGTAGAACCTTTTAGCGGAGCAGCTACAGGTAGCGGAGGCGAAATCCGGGACCGGATGGCAGGTGGAAAGGCATCAATGCCCCTTGCAGGTACAGCCGTTTATATGACTCCTTATCCGCGACTGCAACCCGGAAGAAACCATGAAAAAAAAGTAGAAAAACGTCCATGGCTCTATCATGATCCCAAATCTATTCTGATTAAAGCATCTAACGGGGCAAGCGACTACGGAAATAAGTTTGGCCAACCACTAATTTGTGGGTCATTATTAACTTTTGAACATTTTGAAAATGAAACAACCTATTCCTATGATAAAGTAATTATGCTTGCCGGCGGAATTGGTTACGCAAAAAAATCAGACAGCCAGAAAGAGACTCCCAAAAAAGGTGACTTAATTGTTGTACTTGGCGGCGACAACTATCGCATTGGCATGGGAGGAAGTGCCGTTTCATCTGTAGCCACAGGAGAATATGCAAATGCTATAGAACTTAATGCAGTACAACGATCAAATCCGGAAATGCAAAAGCGTGTTTATAATGTTATTCGCGCTATGGCTGAAGCAGAGATCAATCCTGTTGTTGCCATCCATGATCATGGCGCCGGTGGTCATTTAAATAGTCTTTCTGAACTTGTAGAAGAATCCGGTGGTGTGATAGATATTGATAAGTTACCTTTAGGCGATTCTACCTTATCAGCAAAAGAAATTTTAGGAAATGAGTCTCAGGAAAGAATGGGGCTTATTATCCACAAAAAAGATATCAAACAACTAAAAAAAATCGCTGCACGAGAGCGAGCACCAATATATATTGTCGGAGAAGTTACAGGAGATAACAAATTTGTTGTCCGGGACAAAAAATCGGGGATCAACCCTATAGATTTAGAAATAAAAGATATGTTCGGCGATCCTCCTAAAACTATAATGGAAGATGTATCTGTTCCGGTAAATTTTCATTATGTAAAATATGACACCGATAAGTTCGAAGAATATCTTCAACAGGTTCTTCAGTTAGAGTCTGTTGCTTGTAAGGATTGGCTCACCAATAAAGTAGATCGATCCGTTACAGGTCGCGTTGCTATGCAACAAACCGCAGGCCCACTGCAACTTCCATTAAACAACTTAGGCATTTCCACATTAGATTATACCGGCACAAAAGGAATTGCAACCGCCATAGGCCATGCTCCTGCAGCAGGGCTAATAAACCCGGAAAAAGGGTCAGTACTGTCTATTGCTGAGTCTTTAACAAATTTAGTATGGGCGCCAATAAAAGGTGGCTTGAAAAATATATCACTGAGTGCTAACTGGATGTGGCCGGCTAATAATAAAGGTGAGGACTATCGCCTGTACCGTGCTGTTGAAGCTGCCAGCAATTTTGCAATAGATTTGGGGTTAAACATACCTACAGGAAAAGACTCCCTTTCCATGAAACAAGTTTATCCTGATGGTAAAGAAGTATTATCCCCGGGAACCGTCATAATTACAGCGGTAGGTGAAGTAGAAGATATTCGAAAAACAATAAGTCCGGTTTTAAAACC
>JBNJGZ010000221.1:0-3161 GCA_051748065.1 Bacteroidota bacterium | reverse complement strand
GTGGCCCTACAATGCTAACTGTGTCAATGCCGGCAAGATCCGGTTTGAAATCTTCGAACCACAATTCATTCGGATTCGGAGGCGTTTTTACTTCACCGCCAAGACTAATGTTTTTATCCGACATTCCGCTGGTACTTACTTTAATGTTTCCGGAATATACATCAGCAGCCAAACCGGATTTCAACCGAACGTTCACTTCTATATTGGAAAAGGTTCCGGCTGTATCATCAAGAATAAGTGTATCGGTAAAAGTAAGCATAGAATTTAGACTTAATTCAAAATTTCCGGAGGAAGCAAGAACAACACTATCCTGAATGTCAGTAGCAGAAATCATGAAAGTATCTGCTGCCGAAGGACCGCTACCCTCTGTATATTCCAGGCCGGATATGGATTGTGTGGACAATGACACGGAAGGTACGCTTGCTGATGTCTCACCGAACACCTCCACATAATCAATCTCCCATGTTCCTGCTGAACTAGCGTCGGAGGTATATTTAAAGGCAACATGAACATTGGAATTTCCCAGATAAGAAGACAAATCTATCGTATCAACTTCCACAAATGTCCAGCTGCTGCCATCGGCACGATTAGTAACCGTCAGTTCGGTCCAGGTTGCTGCTGACGGGTCTCCATTATAGTTTGTAGACACATAAACTTCTTCCCTGTCATTTATTATTGAATCCGTCTCATAATTAATGGCTTCCCTGAAGACCATTTTAGCTGTATTGAAATTACTAAGGTCCATTGCCGGGGAGATAAGCCAGTCTTCATTAGGCAGTGGACTACCGCTATATCCGCTCATTTTTGCATAACTGGTTCCGCTATAGGAGTCTTGTACCCATGATTGCGCTCCAAGCACATTAACGGTGTCAATACCGCTCAGGTCATTATCAAAACCTTCATCCCAGAGAAAAGCAACCGGATTCGGTGTGGTTCCGCTTTCTGCCAGTTCAAACTCATCAATTGCAAAATCCTCATCACCGTGGTTTACAGCCGCCGTAAATCGCAAGGCAATACTATCCCCGGTTTGGGCAATCTGCTTTGTAAATGAATGCATGTTCCCGTCGGAAATTGAATCACCATCGCCAATGCCATCTAAATTTGTATCTTCATAAAAACTCGAATTAAATTGAGATCCGTCATTGCGAAATGCAATAAGCGTATCCCATGATCCATTATCAATTCGATACTCCAGATATAAATAATCACTGTTATCAATATCTCCGGGTGAATCGAAAGCTTCTCCAAACATTCCGGTGAATTCCAGGTTTGTTTTTCCGGTAATATCAATTCCGGTCCAGGTCAATTGAGAAGGGCTGGCACTTCCGTTCCATCCACCATCATCAATATCTTGTCCGGCAAAGAAATATCCCGTCACCCCATTATAGGTTTTGTTGATATTCGAGCCATCCGTACGATGAAAATAATCGCTTGTCCCATCATTGCCTACTCCTCCAAGGGAAACATTATACTGTAGAGAGTCCGAGAAGTCTTCATTCCAGAAGACATTTTGCGCATTTAGCTTTGTCATTGTTCCAAGCAATAGTGCTAACAGAAATGCCAAAGCAACAGGGTAATTTTTTTGTGTCATTGGTCCTAAATTTTAAGTTATTATCACTTCATTATTATTTTATGGAAGATGTTTAACATATTATATTTCAACCTGCATTGTTTTCATAATCAGATCATATAACAAATTTACATAATTTTTTTACAGGTTTTACAAAAAAAAGATTAAGTTATGGTTAAAAAGATCAAAAATTAGTCTGTCATCTTTATTTATTATTTATCAGCCGCTTGAATGTCCAGACACCGGATTCTGCAGAAATAGTAATTAGCAACAAATGTGTTGTTTTTTCCGGAAAATCTATTTTGACAGGTCCTTGCTCATTTACTTTTTGTTGTTTCAGTTTTTGTCCTGTGATGGAGTATACATGAACTGTCATCGGCTCATTTGTGTGTTTATTGATGCAAATCTTTCCCTCTTTTATTAGCGGAGGATCAAAAATATTTTGGTGATCCCTCTGATAGACAGAAGTGTTAGCATCCTGAGTTTTAGCTGTATCCTGAGGTGCTACCGTGTCTGTCTTAAAATTAATATTGGATGCTGAGTTAGAATATGCCCAGGTTTTAAAATAATAAATCGTTTCTGCATCCAGGTTGGAAAAGGTATAACTTTCGATGCCCTGATTAACATAAACCAATGCATCTCCATCGCTTAAGTCTGCATCTTGTGCATTTTGATTTCCGTCTGCAGGCACGCTAAAATTCCCGTTTAAATTTGCCTTTATCAAATACCCGTCAGGTTCTATGGTTCCTGATGCATCGTTCCATGTGATTTGGATTTCTTCATCACTAAGGGCTGTTGCTGTGAAGTTGGAAGGAAAACTATCGGGTTCGGGTTTTACTGATACTTCGTTTCCCCAAACTTTATACACATAATCCGGATGATCAACAAATGGATTCCGGTTTCCCTGTATAGCGAAAATCTCATTATTCCGTTCTATTTCTTTTTGACTGACAGGGTCTTGTTTATGCCAGTCCACCAGCATATCCAGCTGCCACTGTTCAAAGACAGGAAAAGAAGTTCCGTCTAAAATGGCATCAGCACTTCCTGAATTGCTTTCCCAGCCATTAATTTGGTTTTCATATCGCGTTGCCATATAAAAGTAAATCCGGGCAAAGTCACCTTTGTAAATATCAGCAGGCTCAAACACACGACCGGTATATGCACTGCCCACATTATTGTAGCCGCGTTTACTGCCATTGTCTGTAAGATAACCGGCTGAACTTACTTCTCCGTAAGGATAATTCGCCCGCATCCCATTGTTGTAGCCATCTGTAGGAACAACATGATATAAATCGGTGTTCATTGGGCTTCCGTCATTAAACCAGCTTTTAGGAAAGCTATGTTCCCGGTTATAACAGTCCCCTTCAGCACCATAATTTCCGCATTGATCACTACTGAAATTAAATTCAACAGCATTTGTTTCACAGCCGCCATTATCAGTGTACATATCCCATACTTTTCCGTTGGGCTTTACATCCGTACTTTGATAGTGCGACCAGAGTGCATTATAACTCTGAACATTATGCCCTTTGATGATATTAAACAATTCAGTTTTCAGGGCAGCACCCGTTGAAGTGGCCGTACTGTAGTA
>JBNJGZ010000220.1:0-3166 GCA_051748065.1 Bacteroidota bacterium | reverse complement strand
AATGAAAAACTGGTTGGAATCATTGATATGGACAACATAAATGAATTTATCATGGTTCGTTCTGCCGTTAAAAGGCCCTAAAGGAAAATTAAAAAAAAGATAAATTTAAATAAGAATGGAAGACTCGAACAGTGCGCAGAAAGCAGAAGGCAGAAAGCAGAGAGACATGTTCACGTCCCCAAATTAAAATAATGATTGACGTAACAGCCGGAATAATTATCCGTGAGGGAAAAATACTGATTGCCCAACGCAAAAGAGGTAAAAACCGAGAGTTACTCTGGGAATTACCGGGTGGCAAAGCAAACGAAAACGAAACTCTTGAAGAATGCCTGAAACGGGAATTAAATGAAGAATTTGGAGTAGATGCCGGCATCGGAGAACGATTCATGAGCCATCACCATAAATACCCGGATATGGAATTAACTTTACATGCTTTTTATGTTACTGAACTAAAGGGAAAGCTTCAACTCAATGAACATAAGAGAATTGCATGGATAAAGAGTGAAGATTATACAAAATACGATATCACCGAGGCAGATTTGCCTATCATGGAGGAACTAACAAGGAAAAACTAATGCCAATTTATGGCCAACCTGCCGTTAAGCATAACACAAAAATCATGATTAGCAAAAAAATAGAGGTTGTCTAAAAAGGTCTACAAAAAGATTTTCAGCAAACCTTTTATTAAAGACTTTTTAGACAGCCTCTAGAACTTAACTATTTTTTAATAATTATTCTCATTGATGTGCCAGGTATTTCAGGAATTTTTATAAAATACATCCCTCCAGGTAAATCAAAAAGCTCAAGTTTTGTTTCTGGTTTATTAATTATTCTGGATTGGACTATTGTTCCGTTCGTATTAAAGATATGCAATTCCATTCCTTTATTAAAAAGTGCCTCTTTTATCTGTAAATGCACCCCACCATCTGTAGGGTTTGGATAAACCGATATTTGAGTTTCATTTAAAGGCAAAATAGCAGTTTCTGAATCATCATCTCCCTCTTCTTCGTCAACATCCAGAACTTTTACATTTAATCCCTTTTCGTATATCAAACCACCTTGATCAGTTGTCCGAACATAAATATTGCATTCACTTCGCTCCTCATAATCCAAAGAATCGTCTACTATCAAATCACTCCCTTCGATTGTAAACATTGAATTTTCTTGGTCGTTTGTTCCGTTTCCGGAAACTAAAGAATAAGTAAAACTTGAATTATTATCTGGGTCCAATGCTGAAAAAGAACCCACAACATCGCCTATTTCAGCATTCTCTTCAATCGAATCAGGATCAAGAGAAATATCATAAGGTTTTTCATTAATATCAATTACTGAGATGTCAAACGTATTCTTGCATGTATGCCCCATAGTATCTGCACAACTTATTTGCAAACTATATTTGCTTTCCGATTCATAATCAAGTGTTGAATCGGTAAGTAACTTATTGCCCTCAAGCTTGAAATAGATTGAATCTTCATTGCCTTCTTCATTTGCAAAAGAATAAGTTTGCGAATCACCGGTGTCCGGATCGTCATTTGAAAACACACCAACTTCAGTACCCGGGGCTTGTTCCTCTATAACTTTGTCACTTGTGATAGAAATTGATTCTGGGGGTTCGTTTTCATCCAACACAACGATTTCGAATTTTTCTTCACAGGATAAACCTTCGCTGTCCTCTACCTTTATATTGATTAAATATGACATTTGTGTTTCATAATCAGGAGACTCAGAAATTATCAAAGAGTTCCCATCGATGGAAAAACTACCATTATCTGTTCCATAATCACCTTCAGTATCTACCAGTGAAAAGGTATGTGTATCACCATCATCAGGGTCATCAGCACTTAGAGTTCCTATTTCAGTATTTGCGGAAACATTCTCTATAACACTAGTGTCCGAGAGATTGATGGCTGTAGGGGGATTTGGAGGAGTAAACTGCCAAATATCCGTATAGTAAATCGGATCAAAACCACCCATATAACCCAAGCCAAAATAGCCTTTTTCATTAAGTTCGAATCCAATTGGTGAGAACCTGTTATCACCAAAACCTAGTACATCCCCTAATTTATTTACTTCATTGTTCGCCGGGTTATATGTAGTAATATAATCTTGATTTCCATAGCAGATATAAGCTATATCATTTACAACAAAAGAAGAAGCGCCTTCAAAGCCCAAATTTGTTCCATCTGCATATATTCTTTCAGTCCAGCTGTCATTTACAGGGTCATATTCATAAACATCACTTAATTGATAGCTACTGGATTCTTTTCCTGCACCAACATAACCTTTTCCATTAACAGAAAAGCCAACAGCACCGTATCTCTTATTTGAGGCCAAGTCGGCAACTTGTTCCCATATATCGTTTGAAGGATCATACACCCAGAAATCCTTTTTACTGCCACCATCGTCTTTTCCAGTGCCCACATAAGCGAAACCATCAATCACAAATGCGACAGAGCCGCTTCGACCAGTGCCCCCGAAATCACTTACTTGTGACCAGCTATCTGTTTCCGGGTCGTATTCATAAAAATCTTTGTACCTGGTAAAATCAGGGTATCCATCTGTTCCCAACCCCACATATCCCTTTCCATTTATGGAAAAAGCTATTGCATCTTTTCGGGGATCACCGGGGAATTCTGCAATGGTTGACCAGCTATCCGTTTGAGAATTATACATCAAGAAATCATCATGTAACACATCCCCATCATCGCCTAAACCAACATAGGCAGAGTCGCCAATAGTAAAACTTACAGCTCCGAACCGTGCAGTTGAATCAAAATCTGCCTTTTGCACCCAATTCTGGCCAAGAGTAAACTTGTTGCTAATTAATAAAAGAATAACAAATAAAGTAAATAGGTAATTTTTTTTCATAATATGATATTTTGAAGATTTAATAATAAATTCAGGAGCATTTATTCAATAACTCTTGAACGTAAAGGTTAAAAATTTCCGGCAAAATTGAAAAGATAATACATAAAAAAACATAGGCTGTAATACCCAGAAAACTATCTTGGTTTAAAAATAGCAGAACAATCAAACAATTGAGCCATAAAACAACAGAATAAAAAAAGCTTATTTGTCAGATAAAACTGAATGAAAAATATTATCTTGTATCATTAATAAAACATTGAAAATTATGATTACTAAGAAACAATTGAAAATTTATTTC
>JBNJGZ010000219.1:1384-3230 GCA_051748065.1 Bacteroidota bacterium | reverse complement strand
TTGTCATTAGTAGTCATTAATGGTCATTTGTGGTCATTGGTGGTCATTGATGGTCATTAATAGTCATTGGTAGTTCTGAAGTAAATGACTTAGAATATAGTAAAGCAAAATGACTACAAATGACATCCGTCGAAGACGGATAAATGACGCGAAGCAAATGGCAGTAAGAGACAAAAGCAAGAAAACATAATAATAACAATATCAATATTTTGAAAATTTTAAACTTATGAAGATTATTCGTCTGATTTTATTCGGCCTGTTCCTTACAGGCTTATTGGCTTGTCAGAATAACCGGCAAAATCAACAAAATCTAACAGGAAAATGGTATATTGAAGATATTCAGGCAGCAGACACCTCTGATGTTTTAGGCTCAGCTCTTCTTGCTTTTTCCATAGCAAGGAATAATGTAGAAGCGATGGAATTTACAAAAGATAACAAATACAACATTATCAACAGGGAAGACACAGTCTTACAACAAAAGAATTATACATTTACCAAAGACCAAAGCCACATCATCATTGACGGGGATACAACCTGGAAAATAAAAGAATTAACGAATGACCAATTGATACTCCTAAGCCAGGACAATACACAGGTCTATCTTAAAAAGAAATAAAATCCCGGAAGCATAAACAGGCTACTGAAAGTATAGCCCGGCTATTTTAGTCCGGGTTTAACTTACTTTTTCCAGGGTTTAGAAATCAAAACGAGTCCGGGGCTTTACATCTTGTATGACAATGCATTGATATTCATTCCTGCTCCAACGGAAGCAAAAACGATAATATCACCCTTTTTGATCTCATGTGTTTCCATTTGCCCTTTCAGGATCATATCCAATAAAGTAGGTATTGTGGCTACGGAAGAATTTCCCATCCATGAAATATTCATTGGCATATTCTTTTCCGGATCGCTTTTTATATTATACAAGCGGTACAAGCGCTTAAGAATGGCTTCATCCATTTTTCCATTAGCCTGATGGATAAGCATTTTCTTTACATCCTTCAGTTGTGTATTGCTTTTTTGAAGACAAGCCTGTATGGCATCCGGGACATTTTCCAAGGCATATTGGTATAGCTTGCGTCCGTTCATTTTCAAAAACAAGTCTTTCGGATTTTCATAATCCGGGTTATTAGATTTCCCCATATAAAGCATCTGGGAATAATGCAACGTATCCGAACGGGTTTTGTGAGCAAGAATTCCAATGGGTTGCTCGCTTTCTTTTGCTTCAAGAACTGTAGCTCCTGCACCATCAGCATAAATCATACTATCTCTGTCATGTGGATCGGAAACTCTGGATAAAATATCTGCTCCGATTACCAGTATCTTTTTTGAATCGCCTGACTTGATATAATAATCAGCCTGAATAATTCCCTGCAACCATCCGGGACAGCCAAAAGGCAGGTCATAAGCAACACAAAAAGGATTTTCAATCTCAAGTTTTTGTTTTACTCGTGCTGCAAGCGAAGGAACGATGTCAGTACGATTTGTTCCGGGATTAATATCGCCAAAGTTTTGGGCAAGAATGATGTAGTCAAGCTCTTCTTTATCGATATTTGCATCTTTTATGGCTTCCAGAGCTGCAAAATAACCAATATCCGAAGTTAAAAGATCATCACTAACATTCAGGCGTTCCTTAATGGTTGTGATTTCAGCAAACTTTTGGATTATCTCTTCATTGGATTTGGGAATCCTTTCACCGTTAGCTTCGTAAAAAGTGTTATTTAGAAAATCTTCGTTTTTTACTCGTTTCTTGGGTATATAGCTGCCTGTGCCTGTAATTACACTATAAATACTTTTGCTCATTGTGTTCTTTTTCTGTATAAAACTTAAATGCTTTTTGCCTGAT
>JBNJGZ010000219.1:0-1284 GCA_051748065.1 Bacteroidota bacterium | reverse complement strand
GCTTTCCGTGCAAAAATCAGATGCATCATCAAAACAAAAGCCAGACCGGCCAAAAATGATAATATGAGTGGAGTTTGAAAACCAATAAAGATAAAAGCAATCACACCACCTGTAAAGACAGTCAGGGTTTGTAAAATCTGCGTACGAATGTGATAAACCGGGCTAATCCGGCATGCTGCGGCAGTCATCACTGCTTTCTCTGAATAAGGGATCATGTGTTCTCCGGAGACAGCTCCACTTACGACTGCCGCTGATAATATTGGGATTAATTCAAACATACCGTCAGCAGCAGCCATTTGATAAGCTATCGGCATAACAATTGCCATGGACGACCAACTGAACCCTGTGGCAACAGTTATCAGCATAGAAATAATAAAAATCAATGCCGGTAATACCTCCGGAGTTATGTATCCGGAAAATGAGCTCGTAATAAATGTGCCTGTGCCTAAATCGGAAGATACTGCAGCCAGTCCGGTAGCCATGAAAATAACAAGACTTACATCAACCATGCTGCGCATTCCTTTAAGCAAGCTTTTCCCTTCATCTCCAACTAACTTTTTATCCCGGTAAAGCCTGAATAACAGTACAATTATCGCCAGCACCGTACTCATTATCAAGACATCTACGGAAGGAGCATTCCCTAATATATTGATTAACGTATAGCTTTGTCCGTCTTGCAACAAAAAATATGTCCCGGAAGCAAAAAGTCCGATAAGGGCAGACCCGATAAGTGTAACCACCGGAATGACAACATAAGAGGCTTTTCCGTTTGCCTTATTGTTTTCATCTGTATTATCCGAATACATTTTGTTGTCCAACTTATAGCCAAACCATTTCCCACTGAAGGCAACCACAAAAGCCAGAATAATAGCCAAATACGTATAAAAATGATATGGCAGGGATTCTAAGAAGAATAAAGTGAGTGTTCCTTCACGTCCGATTTTTTCAGCAGCATCAACCATTACTGCGCCTTCAAAAGCAGCCCACGTAGAAATGATCATTACGCTGGCCATAATAGCTACTACATCAACAATATATGCCAGCAAAGCAGGACTCACACCATTGCGCATATTGATATTTCTCATTGAGGCTCCGGAAATAAGCACATTGGCGTAATCATCAAAGAAAAGCAACATGGAAATGCCCCAGGTGGTAACACGAGAGCGCCTTCCGTTGCTTAACCGTTTACTCAAACGGCCGGCAAAAGCATCATATCCTCCGGCTTTATGAATGATCTGAAGCATTCCTCCGATAAGAAGGATAAATAACACTATGCGCAAGCGT
>JBNJGZ010000218.1:0-3236 GCA_051748065.1 Bacteroidota bacterium | reverse complement strand
TTTAAACATATGAAACAAAGTATTGCAATCTTATGTGGCGGAGGACCTGCTCCGGGCATAAACACAGTAATCAGCAGTGTAGCCAAAACATTTTTAAGGTCCGGTTACCGGGTACTTGGCATACACGGAGGTTTTAAAGGTTTGTTTTCCACGAATCATCCGATAGAGGAGATCAATTTTATTATGGCTGACCGGATTCAGCATGTCGGAGGTTCAGCATTAAAGATGAGCCGCTACAAACCGAAAGTGGAAGACCTTGATCCGAAATTTTTCAGCGATAACAATATCAAACTGTTAGTAACGATCGGAGGAGATGATACAGCTTCCACAGCTAACAGGATATCCGCATTTCTTGAAGAAAAGCAGGTTGAAATTCAAAATATCCATGTGCCTAAAACCATTGATAACGACCTTCCTCTGCCGGAAGGTATTCCGACCTTTGGCTATCAGTCGGCAAAAAACAAAGGAGTTGAAATAGCTTCCACGGTTTATGAGGATGCGCGTACTTCCGGTAATTGGTTTGTAGTTACCGGCATGGGAAGAGAGGCAGGTCATCTGGCATTTGGCATAGGTGCTGCATGTCAGTTTCCGTTAATTATTGTTCCGGAAATGTTTGACCGCACCCGCATCACCTTCGACAAGATCATTAATATGATTATTGGCTCCATTATCAAGCGTAAGCTTATTGGTGTCGATTACGGCGTGGTCATGATTAGCGAAGGAATATTCCATTTTGTCACCAATGAAGAAATTAAGTCTACAGAAATAAATTTCACTTTTGATGAACACGGGCATCCGGAGCTTGGCAACGTAAGTAAAGCTCATATTTTCAATATGTTACTACAGCGAAAACTCAAAGAATTAAACCTTGATGTAAAAAGCCGCCCCGTGGAACTGGGATACGAAATCCGTTGCTCACAGCCGATCGCATTTGATCTAATGTACTGCCGTCAATTAGGTATCGGTGTGAAAAAACTGTTCGACCAAAAACATTCAGGTTGCATGGTGATGAGTTCGTATACCGGCGAGATCAAACCCCTTTTCCTTGACGAAGTTGCCGGTGACGACGGCAAAGTGAAAACCAGATTATTAAACATCTATTCCGATAAAGTGAAAATGATCTTTGACGAAGGATTGCAATTTATCTCTGAAGAGGATTATGACGAAGTAGAAAAGATCGTGGATAATCCGGAATTATATGATTTCAGAAAGATCCTTCATTGGTAATAAACCAAAAACATCAAAATAAGAAGGAAATATATTATCCCAAAAGTCATTAAAGCCGGTTCAACACCGGCTTTTTTTGCTATACACTATCAGTATGTCCCATGGCATTTGTTTTTCCGAAGACACGCTGTCATCCCGCATAAACGAATTTTTACTAAACCATTCTACGGCAGAGATATTTTCAAAAACATTACATTTGCGCAAAATTTAGAATTGTATGATTATTGCTGATGATATACTTGTATCCGATTTTATTGAGGAAGAGAAATTCCACTGCAATATAAAAAAGTGTAAAGGCGCTTGTTGTGTGAAAGGCGACTCCGGCGCTCCGCTGGAAGAGGAAGAAGTGGGCATAATTGAGTATCTGCTGGAAAACATCAGTTCATACATGCAACCGGAAGGCATATCCGTAGTTGAACAAAATGGTGTACTCGATTATGATGAGGACGGAAGCATTGTCACACCAATGATCAATGGCGAAGAATGTGCCTTTGTTTATTTTGATCATGGTATCGCTTTATGTGCTATTGAAAAGGCCTGGCGAGAAGGAAAATCACACTTCCAAAAGCCGGTTTCCTGTCATTTATATCCTATTCGTATTTCTACATTTAATAAGCGAGATGCCGTGAACTATCACAACCGGGATATATGCGATCCTGCCCGTTATTACGGACACTATAAGTACGTTCCACGTTATAAGTTTACTAAAGATGCACTGCTGAGAAAATACGGTAAAGAACGGTACCAGAAACTGGAGAAGGTTATTGAATAAGAAAAAGATTAAACATTGGATTTTAGCGCATGGAACAATATTATGGAGAAATAGCCGGAGTTGCAACAGCCGTTTGCTGGACAGCCACTTCCATGTTTTTTGAAGCAGCGGGTAAACGAATTGGCTCGCTATCAGTTAATTTAATCCGGTTGTTTATTGCCTTTGCTTTGCTGGGAACCGTAAACTGGATAAGCCGTGGTTTGTTTTTACCCATGGATGCAAGCATGCATAACCTGCTCTGGCTGGCTTTATCCGGTATTATAGGTTTTACCATTGGCGATTTATTATTGTTTCAGGCCTTTGTGGTTGTGGGCGCCAGAATTTCCATGCTGGTGATGGCTCTCTCCCCTCCAATAGCGGCAATTGGCGGATGGCTTATACTTGGAGAAACAATGGATATCACCGCTATTTTGGGTATGGCCATCACATTAACCGGAATTATGATGGTTGTATTGAACAGGCCGGTAAAAACTGCCAATGGAAAAAAAGCCCGCCTGAAAGACTGGTTTACGAATCCTATGGGATTGCTACTGGCCTTTGGAGGAGCTACAGGTCAGGCCATTGGTTTGGTGCTCAGTAAAAAAGGCATGGCAGATTATGATGTAGTGGCTTCTACGCATATCCGGGTGATGGCCGGAGCCGTTGGTTTTATGATAGTATTCTTCTTTATGAGAAGATGGCACAAAGTATTTGCAGCTCTGAAAAATGGTAAAGGAATGTTGTTTACCTCCGGAGGGGCTTTTTTCGGACCTTTCCTGGGCGTTACCCTGTCGCTGGTTGCCGTTAGGTTTACGTCTGCCGGAATCGCTCAAACTTTAATGTCACTGACACCGGTAATCATCATTCTGCCTTCCGTGCTGATTTTCAAGGAAAAAGTGACCCTGCGCGAAGTAATTGGAGCATTCGTGGCTGTTGGCGGAGTCGCGTTTTTCTTCTTCTAACGATTAAAGAAGCAACACATTAACATATCGTAAATAACAATTACTTTTACCCAGATACCAGAAAAGACACTTCTATTTTATAACAATTTGTTTGTCGAATGAAGTGTTTATTTACAATTAACTGGTCTTTAAGTTTTTTATAAACCTAAAAATTGAACTATGAAAAAGTTTTTGTTGCTCGTAATCCGTTTTTCGGTATTTTCCATACTCCAAAGCCAGGAGACCAAAAAACAAAAGGAAGGAGAAAGGAATAGCAATAAGCCCCGGTGACTTATACTCCCGGGAGATTTCCTCCT
>JBNJGZ010000217.1:0-3276 GCA_051748065.1 Bacteroidota bacterium | reverse complement strand
GGAACTCACATGCAATAGCCTAACTTTAATCATTTTCTTGTGTGTTTTAGGCTATCATGTTCGTTTCATATCAATGGATTTTATTTTTTGTTTTCTTTAGTTTTTGCTTTTTTCAACCACTTTGGGACAGGACTTTTGGGTAAAGGGACAACAGCATTCGGTGTACTTGAAAGGCTTCGCACATCACCATGTGGGATATCCATGTGGCAATCCCAACACAACCGCTCTTTACGTATTTCTACCAATTCTTTGTTCTTGTTGAAAATCTTTTCTTCTTCGATCAAATCTTCATGACAACGTATGCAGTTTTGCTGAACGACTTCCACTCCAGCATGTTTAATTGTTATACTCTGAGGTTCATTGCGTAAAGTGAATATCGTAGCATGGCGTAATCCATCTTTGGCTTTGAAATAGTAATGATCAACAAAATTATCATGAGGCACATGGCAATCATTGCAATTCGTATGTTCTCTGTGGGAACTGTGCATCCAGGTAGCATACTGCGGAACCATCACATGACAATTAATACATGTTTCAGGCTCATCGGATAAATAAGACGCAGCCCGCGAAATATGAACAAGATAAGCCCCGAGGCCAACAAAAATCCCCAGTAAAATAATGACGGGAATTTTCCATTGGTCCGGAGGGTAAAACTTTTTCAAAAACTTCATCCACTTAAATTTTCTCAAATTTAATAAACATGGTTCCAGGTAAGTAACCGTTTACCTAATAAATATGGTAATTTATTTTTATTCTAATTAAGCTTAATCGGATTTATTACTGAAAAGCAACCGGAGAGAGTTCCATATTTTCGTGCATTCGCTCTGTATATCCATTTCATATTCACTCGCATACCACTTTGCCAAAGTAAAACGCAAACTGCTCATATATATTAACGCCAGATGGTCTGACATGATATCATTCCGAAAATAATGGGTTTGCTGCCCTTTTTGAATAATTCTTTGAATAATGGTTTTTGCTTCATCCATTAAAATTTTAAGAAAAGGCTTTAACTGTCGTGCTTCATTTCGGCCTGTCTCTGATAACAATATTATTCCGTAGGCAGGATTTTTATGAAAGAAAGAAGCATAACAATTTATGTGATATGCTAACATTGAAATGGGATTATCTGAATATCTTTCCGCCTTATTAAAAAGATGTAAAATATCGGCACGAACCATTTCCAGTGTTGCATTTATGATTTCGTCCTTATTTTTAAAATGCTTGTAAATGGCGCCGTCGGTAATACAATTTCTTTTGGCCAAATTCTTTATGGTCAGATTTTGTATCCCGTCTTCTTCAATAAGATTTATCGCTGAAATTAAAATTTGTAGCTGCCTGGAAGAGTAGATTTTTTCCATAGATAATTTAATCTCCGGTTTGCAATGCATTTTTATAGGTCTGCAGTGCACGCTCTCGTGCCTCTTTATGACCGACCATACGTTTCGGATAAGAAGATGTTCCGTAATCTTTCAGCCACTTTAAAATATATTCTTTATCGGGGTCAAATTTATGAACTTGTGTCGTAGGGTTGAACACTCTGAAATAAGGTGCAGCATCACAACCCGAACCGGCAGCCCATTGCCAGTTTCCATTGTTCGATGCCAATTCGTAATCCAATAGTTTTTCTGCAAAATAGGCCTCACCCCAACGCCAATCGATCAGCAAATGTTTTACCAGAAAGCTTGCTGTAATCATCCGAACACGATTGTGCATATACCCTGTTTCATTTAACTGCCGCATTCCGGCATCCACCATAGGAAATCCGGTTTGTCCTTCCTGCCAGCGCTTAAAATCTTCTTCTGCCTGACGCCATGGGATCCATCGATAGGCGGGTTTAAACTCCTGATTAACAACACACGGATGATAATAGAGAATCATCATATAAAACTCCCGCCATATCAATTCATTTAGCCAGGTTTCATTTAGTTGTCTTCCCAACTTTATCATTTGGCGAATACTCACTGTCCCAAACCGAAGATGTATTCCAAGTTTTGAGGTAGCGTCTTTGGCAGGAAAATTACGATAAAGATGATAATTCTTAATAATGTCTTCCGAAGGATGTTCATCCGGATAATGATTCCAGGAAGGTTTAAAGCCAATATCTTCCAGAAAAGGAAAATTATATTTCTTTTGATATAAGTTCGTTAAAAAATCCCGGGAATGATATTCCTGAACATGCTTCTCGGAAAATTTTCTTTTCCAGGTTCTGCTATAGGGTGTATAAATACTATAGGGCTCACCATTTGCCTTAATAACTTCATTTTTTTCGAAAATAACCTGATCTTTGTATGTCTTCAGGTTGATATTGTATTTTGTGAGAAATTCCGCAACTTCTTGATCTCTTTTGTTTGCGTAGGGCTCATAATCTCTGTTAGTAAATACATTTTTCACTTCATACTGCTGAATCAATTCCGAAAAAATATCAACGGGTTTTCCTTTTTTAATAAGTATTGAGCTTTTATATTCCTGAAAAACTGTATTTAAGTAATTTAATTTATGATAAATAAAGTTTACTCGTTTATCGTATTTATCGTTAAGATCATTTAAAATATCCGTATCAAAAATAAAAAGCGGAATAACAGGCCAGTTATCATTCAAGGCCTGAAAGAACCCGTGATTATCAAAATATCTCAAATCACGCCGAAACCAAAAGATGTTAACAGAATCTTTCATTATAGAATAAAAACGGTTTGTCCAAAAAGTTGGTTAAATATACACTTTTTTAACACTTTTTGGACAACCGTATTATTTTATTATTGCGTATTATTTAAATACAATAATAGCAGCGGGATCTAACACCTGGAAGGTGAATGATTCCATTATATAAAGTTCTACTTTTTTATTGGTATGATTATCATAACCAATGGATAAATCATTACCCAATGTTAGTCGGAAATCGCCTCCACGAGCAGAAACGAGAAGGGCACTATCAATTTCATGAGACAGGATGATCTCGCCTCCAATAGTATTAATCACTTGTTTTTTCAAGGGATAGCCTTTCATGTGGCTATTAAGTTTCTGGTAAATTTTGGGGCCTACAACGAAATTAAATGGGCCCTGAACACCTTTTTTCTGGAATTGTACAATGGCAGCTGAGAGTTTTTCCACAACAGCATCCAGATTTTCTGGCAGTTGCATAGCGCTATATTCGCTGGAATTTAACATTCCATTTATATTCGCCTGTTTAAAGCCGTGATAAATCGCTTTTTCTTCGAAGCTGGCAATTTTATAAGCCGCTTCCTGCAGATTATCCAGGTCAATATCTTCATTTCC
>JBNJGZ010000216.1:0-3283 GCA_051748065.1 Bacteroidota bacterium | reverse complement strand
GGGTTTATTTCAAATAAGCTGGCATCGGATCCCAGAAAAGCATCATAAAGAGATTTGACAAAGCGAATCATATTTTTAAAAGCATCTCCTTTAAGTCCGAAATTAAAGGCAATATTTCGACATTGAAAATCTGCCAGTCCGATCTTGGGATCTATTTCTTCTTTAAAAATCTGATCCGGAGTTTCTTCAGCAACAGATTCAATGTCCATCCCCCCACGTGGTGAATACAAAATCATATGGCGCCCGGTTTGCCTGTTCAGCAATATGCTCATGTAATATTCCAAAATATCCGAAGGACCATCGTAATACACATTTTGCTCAATATATAGTTTATTTACCTGTTTCCCTTTCTTGTCGGTTTGGGGAGTAATAAGTTGCATGCCGATAATATTCGACGCGTGCATATACACATCTTCCAGGCTTTTGGCAATTTTTACTCCTCCGCCTTTTCCACGTCCGCCTGCATGAATCTGAGCTTTTACAGCCCATTTACTAAAGCCCGTTGTGTTTTCTATTTCACTGGCTGCTTCTACAGCAGCTTCTGCATTATAAACAACTCTTCCTTCCGGTACCGGAACATTAAAAGATTTCAGGATATGTTTCCCCTGGTATTCATGTAAATTCATAACTTATATTTGTTTAAATGTACTACATAATCCCGGTTTTCGGGATAGAACGCACACGTAATAACCTCTTATCAACCTTTATAAGTCTTCGAAATACTTGCGCGTTGCTTTATTTATTTGTATTAAACGAATTGCTCAAAAATAGCATTTTTATCCAGAATATCAAAAAAACAAATTTTCATAGCGAATAAGCCGGTTAATCAACCTCTGTTAATATTATAGGTTCAATATCCATTTGATCAGGATGTCTGGACAGATGATAGCATAGGGGATGGACATGTATCTCAAAGTAAATGGAACTTTATGAACAAACTCTATTTAAGAATTACTGCCAGAATAACATAAAATCCCTGATCAATCGTTATAAAAATCGCTAACTTTGCTCACTTAAAAAACAGAAATCTTTGAAGAA
Organism: Bacteroidota bacterium; assembly: GCA_051748065.1. Lineage (GTDB taxonomy): Bacteria > Bacteroidota > Bacteroidia > Bacteroidales > PWNQ01 > PWNQ01. Next base: position 2,245 of record JBNJGZ010000216.1, on the reverse strand, counting down.
GTTATATTCCTATATTATCAGGTCATACATTGGTCCTTTTATCGCTACATTTTTCATAGCGCTGTTTATTCTGTTAATGCAGTTTCTGTGGAAATATATAGATGATCTTGTAGGTAAAGGGTTTGAGTGGCATATTATAGCCCGCTTATTATTCTATGCTTCCTCTACATTTGTACCACTGGCACTTCCTTTAGCCGTGTTATTATCCTCGTTAATGGCTTTCGGGAATCTTGGCGAAAGGTATGAATTGGTTGCCATGAAATCGGCCGGTATTTCTATAAAATCGGCCATTAAGCCCATGGTTGTTTTTATTACATTTCTGAGCCTTATTGCCTTCGTGTTTTCCAATAACATCATGCCGGTAGCAAATCTAAAAATGCGACTTTTATTGCACGATGTAAGAAAGCAAAAACCCGCTGTTTCTATTCAGCCCGGTGTTTTTTATGATGAAATCGAAAATTACACTATTAAGATCAATGAAAAAGGAGATGACGGAAAAACCATAGAGGATATTGTTATTTATGACCATAGTAAAAAGCAAGGCAATGTAAGTGTTACCATAGCAGACTCGGGAACAATGCAGGTAACAAAAGACAAGCGTTTTTTGATTTTCAGATTGTTCAACGGGAAAAATTATTTGGAACGCATTCGTAATCGTGAGGATAAATTTTCGAGACCACTGCAGATTACTGAATTTAGCGAGGAAATCAGAAGAATAGACTTATCCTCTTTTACTTTCGAACAAACGAATGAGCAGTTTTACAAGAATCATTTTGAAATGATGAATATCAGTCAGCTTGAAAAGTCACGGGATTCCATCATGGGAAAGGTTGACGAACGAAAGGAAAAATTTAATAATAGTTACAAAGATAAATTCAGTAATTATCAATTAACAATCCAACAATCCGATACCCAGACGGATTCTTCTGACATCTCCTATTCACAAATTTCTACTATATTTTCATCTGCATTCAAATCCGGGAGTAAAAAACAAAAAGGAAAATCTCAGAATAACGTCAATAATGATGTTTTTTTAGAAAACCGAAGAGAGAATCAAAAGCAAAAAAACAAGGAAAAACAAGAAAATAAATCAGAAAGAGATACATCAAAAAACAAGCAAAACACTAACGTTCCGGATATCTCAAAACCCAGTTCTCGTGGATATACTGTTGATGAGCTTAAAGACAGAGCACAAGAAGAAGGATTAAGTCTGGATTCACTCATGAAAAATGATCCTGACTTCCCTACACTCATTAGTAAGGATACCGACTTAAATCCAAATCTTCTGGCCAATTTTAAAAACAAAGAACAAAGGATCATCATAAAGAATGCCGTGAACAACGTTAGAAATATTATTAATAACATCGATTACACCGATAATGTGCTGGACAAAAAAGCAGAACTTATTCGTCGCCACGATATTGAGTGGCATCGAAAATTCACCTTACCTTTTGCCTGTATTGTTTTGTTTTTTATTGGGGCTCCTTTAGGAGCGATAATCCGTAAAGGAGGATTTGGCTTCCCGGTTGTTGTTTCTGTTCTGCTGTTTGTGTTTTACCATGTGGTTTCCATAACAGGAGAAAAATTTATTCGCGAAGGAGTTATAGAGCCTTTCTGGGGCATGTGGATGTCAGCCATAATATTATTACCTCTTGGCGTTTTTCTTACTTTAAAGGCTACAACAGATGCTCCCTTTCTGCATACGGACACCTATTTGCGCATAGTAAAAAGAATAAAATCCTTTATAAAACAAAAATAATGCGGATACTGCAATTATGCAATAAATCACCCTGGCCCCCTAAAGAAGGAGGTTCCATAGCAATGAATGCTGTCACTCAAAGTCTGCTTATGGAAGGACACCATGTGAAGGTTATTGCTATGAATACATATAAATATCCCATAAGATTAGAAGATATACCGGAAGACTACAAATATCAAACCGGTACTGCTCTTGGCGAGGTTGATTTGCGCATTCGTCCACTTAAGGCATTTTGGCACCTGTTTTCCAAACATAGTTATATCGTTCGACGATTTGAAAGCAAAGACTTTCGGAATGTGCTAAGAAATACTTTAGTAGCAAAGAGGTTTGATGTCATTCAACTGGAAACATTGTATCTCACACCTTACATCAACGACATAAGGGAGTTTAGCGATGCAAAGATCGTACTTCGTTCGCACAATATAGAACATCAGATTTGGCAACGATACGCCGATAATACCAACAATCCACTAAAAAAAGTTTACC
>JBNJGZ010000215.1:0-3293 GCA_051748065.1 Bacteroidota bacterium | reverse complement strand
ACCGATGGATTGCACCGCCAAATTCCGCTACCGGCAAGCCGACAGAAAAGTAACCGTTTATCCCTTTGACGGCGAGCAATTGCTCGTAGTTTTTGATAAACCGGAAACAGGGATTACACCCGGTCAGGCTGTCGTTTTCTATGATGGGGAAATATGTTTGGGAAATGGTATTATTCACGAATCTGTGAAAGATCAGGAATTTATTGAAAAGCATGTCCCCCAGAGCACACAGAAATAATCCTGTTTATTGATAATGCATCTTCCGGCCTGTCATACACTCTGTTGACACCCGGTAAATAGCGACTTCATTGATCGCGGGATCATTATATTTAAACTCCCGGTCGCTGTATTGCGCCATAATAATGTTTAATGCATTGACTTTTTCTTCTTTTCCTTCGATAAACTCTACGCGGCCTTCCACATTTACCGATCGATACTTCATGCTGTAACTGCACGCCACCCGTTCATTTTGATGATAAAGTTGGAAGTCCCTGCTGAAGTTTATAGCAACATTAGTATTTTGCTTCAAGATATCCATTTTTCTTCCAGACTGAGCACCGTGAAGATAAATATACCCATCGCTATATCCGAAATTCATCGGAACAACATAAGGCAAACCATTCGCATCGACTAATGCCATATAACAAACTTCACATTTTTTGATGATATTGATCATCTCTTCTGTATTGGTAATGTTTTTTACTCGCATAATTTCGTTTTATTTCGGATTGCACCTGCAATACTAATATTTTTTTCAATGCTAAAACAGGAGATATGGGAAGGTAACGCCGGAATTCGTCTTAAATTCGTGTATTCGTGGCTTTATATTTTTTTTGCCATGAATACACGAATAAATATCTTGTTTTATTTCCGCCTTAAGCCCACATATTTCAAAATACTTTTATAAACCGCTGATTATTATTTGTGTTTTTTGTCTTTTATAACTTTATCTGATTAAAGGATAATTCCTATTTTTGCACACGTCAACCAAACCAGATTGCATGTTAAAAAAAGAACTTGAAGACTCCGGAGAAATTCTGTTTAAGAACAGAAGTTATATTCCATTAATTTTATTTGTCCTTGCTACTATTGCCTTATTGGTTGATAAGGACAACGTTTTTATTCACAACAGTTTAACCTGGAATATTCTTTGCCTGGCCATTTCTCTTTTCGGCTTACTTATCAGGGTTTTAACCGTCGGTAACGCAGCCCGTAATACTTCCGGACGGAACACCTCCAAAGGCCAGATAGCAGATAGCATAAACACAACCGGTATGTACTCGTTGGTCCGTCATCCGCTCTACTTAGGAAACTTTTTTATGTGGCTGGGTATCATTTTGTACGTCGCCATTCCCTGGCTAATCGTTTTAAGTCTTTTCTTTTTCTATGTACTGTACGAACGGATTATGCTTGCGGAAGAGCGCTATGTCCGTCAGAAGTTTAAAGACCAGTTTGACACCTGGGCTCAAACAACACCTGCATTTTTTCCGGTTACGTTTCGTTGGAAAAAATCCGACCGTCAGTTTTCCATAAAAAAGGTTATGAGACGTGAATACAGTGGCATCCTCGCCCTTAGTGTCAGTTTCGCCTTTGTTGATTTTATGAAGAACCTTCAGTTTTCAGGATCGATTGATATCAATAATTTCTGGCTATACGCAAGTAGCATCGGTGTAATTCTTTGGTTTACTTTGCGATCCCTGCGAAAATGGACAAATGTATTAGAGTCCCGGAAAAACTGATAACCTGTTTTTTACAAATTACAGGATGAGTGTTAAATTTCATCACCTTGCATTTTTCCTAAACTTAATGCATGAATCATTCAAGCCAGGGAAAATACAAAATAGCACGTCAACATTTATCAATATTTTCTGTTTACCTTAGTGTTGGTTGGAAAAGAGTTTTGTCATTTTAACGGATTTATCTACTTTTACCTGCCAAAACAAAACCTGACAGCAGAATTAATTTTAGTTTCTGATAATCAAAACACGAATAAGTATGAAATATGACGTAATTGTAGTAGGCAGTGGACCGGGCGGCTATGTAGCAGCTATCCGTGCCTCGCAACTTGGATTGAAAACAGCCGTTGTAGAAAAAGAGTCTATAGGTGGTATATGCCTGAACTGGGGATGTATCCCCACAAAAGCGCTACTAAAAAGTGCACAGGTTTATAATTACATTTCCCATGCTAAAGATTACGGCGTAACCATTGAGGGAAACTTCAAACCGGATTTTGAAGCCATGGTTAAGCGCAGCAGGACTGTTGCCGATGGCATGAGCAAAGGAGTTCAGTTTTTATTTAAGAAAAACAAAATTGAGCAAATCGAAGGTTACGGAAAAGTGAAACCGGGAAAAAAAGTTGAAGTTAAAGACTCAAAGGGCTCAACAACAGAATATGAAGCCGATCATATTATTATAGCCACAGGGGCTCGCTCCAAAGAAATTCCGTCTCTGAAACAGGACGGCAAAAAGATCATCGGATACCGCAAAGCGATGACCCTTGATAAACAACCCGAGTCTATGGTTGTCGTTGGTTCCGGCGCAATCGGTTCCGAATTTGCCTATTTCTACAATTCGATAGGAACAAAAGTAACGCTGGTAGAATTTATGCCCGCCATTGTCCCGATAGAAGACGAAGATGTTTCCAAGCAGCTGGCAAGAAGCTTCAAGAAAAGTAAGATCAAAGTAATGACCTCCTCTGAAGTTACAGAAGTAGACACCAGTGGCGACAAATGCAAGGTAAAGGTAAAAACCAAAAAAGGAGAAGAAGAGATCGAAGCTGACATTGTTCTTTCTGCTGTGGGTATAAAATCCAACATTGAAGAGATCGGACTGGAAGATGTCGGCATCAAAACAGAAAAAGATAAGATTACGGTTGACGAATACTACCGCACGAATGTAGAAGGCTATTATGCTATCGGAGATATCGTTCCGGGGCCGGCATTGGCGCACGTTGCTTCACATGAAGGCATTATCTGCGTGGAAAAAATTGCCGGTATGGACGCTAAACCGTTAGATTATAACAACGTCCCGGGCAATACGTATACCGTTCCGGAGGTTGCTTCTGTAGGTTACACTGAAAAGCAAGCCAAAGAAGCCGGATATGAGCTAAAAGTCGGAAAGTTTCCTTTTACAGCTTCCGGAAAAGCAAAAGCAGCAGGCAATGCCGACGGATTTGTTAAAGTGATCTTTGATGCCAAATATGGCGAATGGTTAGGTGCTCACATGGTCGGAGATAATGTAACCGAATTAATCTCCGAAGTCGTAGTAGCCCGTAATCTGGAAACCACAGGCCA
>JBNJGZ010000214.1:0-3295 GCA_051748065.1 Bacteroidota bacterium | reverse complement strand
CCGGATATGCGTCATAATATGGATTATCTGGCCGATGTTTATCTCGATTATAAGCCCGTTTCCATAGAAACACTTATTGGCAAAAAAGGCAAAAATCAAAAAGATATCCGGACTGCAAATATTAATAAAGTAGCGGAATACGCTTGTGAAGATGCGGATATCACTCTTCAGTTAAAAGAGGTCTTTGAACCAAAACTTAAAGAATACAATTTGACTTCCCTCTTCCGGGAGATCGAAATTCCCTTGATCCCTGTTTTAGCCTCTATGGAAAAGGAAGGTGTTATGCTGGACACAGATGCTTTAAAAGAGATTTCGCAGCGCTTAACCGGGGAGTTGGAAAAAATAGAAGGCACAATTTATGAATTAGCCGGTGAAAAGTTTAATATAGCCTCCACAAAACAGCTCGGTCAGGTTTTATATGAAAAACTTAAAATTACGGATAAGCCCAAACTTACAAAGACCAAACAATATTCCACTAGTGAAGATGTGCTGCAAAAGCTAAAAAACAAGCATGACATTGTGGAATACATTTTGGAATACCGGTCTGTATCAAAATTAAAATCGACTTATGTCGATGCCTTGCCGGAATTGATCAATCCATACACAGGGCGCCTGCATACAACATTTAACCAAACCATCGCCTCTACCGGGCGGTTAAGTTCCAACAAACCGAATTTACAAAACATTCCGATCCGCACGGAACGTGGAAAGGAAATACGCAAAGCTTTTGTTCCACGTGGGGAAGAGTACACTTTGCTGGCAGCAGACTATTCACAGATCGAATTGCGCCTGATTGCTGAGCTAAGCCAGGATGAAACCATGCTTGAGGCATTCCGCCAGGGACAGGATATTCACACCACTACCGCCGCTAAAGTTTACAATGTGAAACCCGAAGAGGTGGACAATGAAATGAGACGCAAAGCCAAAACCGTGAACTTTGGAATAATCTACGGTATTTCGGCTCACGGATTATCGGAAAGGCTGAACATCAAGCGCGGCGAAGCTAAAGAAATCATCGATGCCTATTTTGAGCAATATCCGGCTATCCGAAAATATATGGATGACCAGATTGCTTTCGCACGTGAGCATGGATATGTCCAAACGTTAAAATCGCGGCGGCGCTATCTGCGGGATATTAACTCCAAAAACAGCGTTGTTCGGGGTTTTGCCGAACGAAATGCGATCAATGCTCCGATACAAGGATCATCTGCTGATATGATCAAAATTGCCATGATCAACATCCATAACTACCTTACAGAGAAGAACCTGAAAACTAAAATGACACTTCAGGTACATGATGAACTTATTTTTGATGTGCATAATAATGAGATAGAGACAGTTAAAAAGGCTGTCAAAAAATACATGAAAGAAGCAATGCCATTGAGTATTCCGGTAGTTGTAGACATCAATGAAGGGAGCAACTGGTTAGAAGCTCATTAAACTCTATCGTTTATTTTCGTTTCCTGTAAAAAATGTGCTTTTGATTTTCAGAAGTTGTATATTTAGTGTGCTTTTATACCAGCCTCAATTTTCATTTTATTTAGGAACGAGTTTTTTATAATGTTCGTAACGCGCAAGCACCTGATTAACAAAACTATAAGCTTCTTCTCCTCTGCAATATCCGTGCTTTACAACCGGATCGTTATAATATTTAGGCATGGATTTATAGAGCAGAAAGGTATCTACTTCATTCCATAAGTTTTTGTCTGCATCGTATTTCTCTGCCAGTCTGCGGGCATCCAATACATGACCAAGCCCCACATTATAAGAAGCTAAAACAAAACGTATCCGGTCTTCCTTTTCTGCTTCTTTCTTTTCAAATTGTTTTTCCAGGTATTCAAGAAATTTTACTCCTGCTCTAATGTTCTGCTCAGGGTCGTAGATATTATTCGCACCGAAACGTTTTGCCGTATTCGGCATCAACTGCATTAAGCCCTGCGCTCCTGCCCAGGAGTCGATCTTCGGGTTAAACCGGGATTCCTGATACACCAAAGAAGCTAACAATCTCCAGTCCCAGCCAATTTCATCACTATACTTTTTGATCAGATCATCATAATAAGATATCTTACCACCTGATATAGAGTGATATTCCTGATTACTTTTATGCGAACTCCTGTTACTGACAAAATATTTATGATACAACATCCGGTAGTCGGCTGTTTCTTTATAATCCCTTAACCATTCATTAATAGATAACCGTAAAGAATCAGCTCCTTTTTTCACAGCCCATGCCAACTTTTGAGGGAAGCTAACCGGAGTTTCGATATCAATATTATCATAATACGTCCTGTTAACCATAGCCACATGCTCATCGCAAACAGTATAATCGATTTCTCCTTTCGCCACTAATTTTACCAGATGTTCGGCTTCATAGTCCGATTCAATAATATTTATATCCCCGCCAATCTCATTTGAAAGACTTTCAAGACGCGTAGCAAAAGAAGATCCTTTTTGTACATAAACCGTTTTTCCATTCAGCTTAAGCTGATTTCTGATAAGCTCTTCTTCAATGCTCCGCGATGTCATTTGCCGGTAGCCTTCAGGCTTGCGCTGCACTAAAACCTGCCGGCTTAAGCTATGTGGAATGGTGAAATCCACAAATTGTGACCGCTCTTCGGTTACTGTCAGGTCTATTCCTATAATATCGCATTCACCCTGATTTAAGCAACTGAACTTATTCGACATACTGTTGTCTACTTTAATATCCAACTCAACCTCTAAATAATCAGCATATTTTTTGAGCAATTCATATTGGTATCCCATTGTTTTGCCCCGATAAACAAAGTAATTGATCGAATTATAATCCGTAATCGCAACCAACTTGTCCTCTTCCAATACTTTTTTCAACTGCTCGGCTTTTACCGAATCAGCCGATGACATTTCATATTCTTCATCCTGATTTCCCGTATTGAAAGAAACAATGACTACAATAATCAGAATTAAAGAAAATAGAGCTATAGCTAATGGTTTTTTATACTTATCGAAAAAAATGTTCATGTTTTTTCTCCCTTTTCTATCGTACTAATATACGAATATTTTACACTTATATCAAGCATAAATCTTTCGGGCCTAATAATCAGGTCACTGAGTTATTTATGCATTTAAAAATTTATAAGCAAAAAACAGGTTACATATAATTATCGATAAGATGTGGAACCAGATCAGGCAAAGCAGATCCTGCTTTTTCTTTCATGATCTTCAGATTCGGGATTTGAATTTCTGCATTAGCATCAGGGTCTACATAAAATTTCGGGATATTTTTTGATGCATATTGAAATAGACTAGCTGCCGGATA
>JBNJGZ010000213.1:0-3315 GCA_051748065.1 Bacteroidota bacterium | reverse complement strand
AATAAAGAGGTAGATTTCATAAATACATCTATTTTTGTAGCAGGGACAACAAATTAAAATCATGAGAAAAGCGGCCATTATCATATCTGTTTTGCTATTATTAATGTCTTGTAATAATCAAAAAAAGCAAGCTAAACAGTACCATCAGAAAGTAAACGAATTGCAAAGCATGGTGATAGCAAGTGAAACAAAACTACAAAATCAGATGGTAAATGTGATTGAGATGCAGATCGATGATAGTAAAAAGATGTATAATGATACTTCGGATATTTACTTACAAAAAGAGGTAGATACTTTGCATGCAAACTACGAACAGTTGATTAGCAATATTCGTTTAGCTCAGGATAGCCTCCGGAAAATGGAGGGAATGAAAGAGTTTCCGACGCTCTCCAACGCGTCAAAAGAGTTTTTTAAGAGCTATATGAATGTGGCACAAAATGAATACGATATGTTGCTTCAACTTATTGTATTGCCGGATTCAGCCTATACGCAACAAAAGCATAAGGCGTATTTGAATACGACAAAACAGTTAAATCAACGATTGGATAAAACCATCAAAGAATTTAACGAAGAAATGAAGCAGTATTCCGAAAAACAGGGTGTTTCTATTGATTAGACGAGGCTATCAAATATCATTTGATATAGATACCCGATAATCTACTCTTTGTCCGGTTTTTCTATTCTCAATGCTAATTCATGTAATTGCTGTTCTGTTATCGGGGCCGGAGAGTCAATCATTATATCTCTTCCTGCGTTATTTTTCGGGAAGGCGATATAATCTCTTATGGAATCTGTTCCACCGAAAAGGGCTACCAAGCGGTCAAATCCAAAGGCAATACCCCCATGTGGAGGCGCTCCATATTCAAAAGCATTAAGCAGAAAACCAAATTGCTTTCTGGCTTCTTCTTCCGAAAATCCCAGTGCTGTAAGCATTTTACTCTGTGTTTGCTGGTCATGGATACGTATGGAACCGCCGCCAACTTCCACGCCATTGATAACAAAATCATACGCATTGGCGCGAGCTTTTTCCGGTGCTTCGGTCAGTAAGTCTTTATCTTCTTCAAGAGGTGCAGTAAACGGATGATGCATCGCATGGTAGCGTTCGCTTTCCTCGTCCCATTCCAATAGCGGGAAGTCAACAATCCAAACGGGAGCAAACTCATCACGGTTTCTCAATTCCAGTTGGTTGCCCATCTCCAGGCGCAATTCATTGAGTTGTTTTCTGACCTTCATAGTGTCGCCGGCTAAAATGAGCATCAAATCCCCCGGTTTTGCCTCGAATTTCTCGGCCCAGCCTGCCAGGTCTTCCTGACTAAAGAATTTATCTACGGAAGATTTGAAACTGCCGTCCTCGTTATATTTTACATAAACCAATCCGTTGGCGCCAATCTGGGGGCGCTTTACAAAATCGGTGAGTTTATCCAGTTGCTTGCGTGTATAAGTGGCACAACCTTTTGCATTGATACCTACCACAAGCTCGACTTTGTCAAATACGTTAAAGCCTTTATTTTGAGCCACATCATTTAGCTCAACGAATTCCATTCCAAAACGAATGTCAGGCTTGTCCGACCCATATGTTTTCATGGCTTGTTCCCAGGTCATCCGGGGGATTTCGGGTAGCGTAATGTTCTTTATGGATTTAAAAATGCGTTGGGCCATGCCTTCAAATGCGCGAAACACATCATCCCGCTCAACAAACGACATTTCACAATCTATTTGAGTGAATTCGGGCTGGCGGTCAGCGCGAAAATCCTCATCACGGAAGCAGCGTACAACCTGAAAATAACGGTCATAGCCGGAAATCATCAGCAGCTGTTTAAAGGTTTGGGGTGATTGCGGTAAAGCATAAAATTCACCGGGGTGCATGCGCGAAGGCACAACAAAATCGCGTGCTCCTTCCGGAGTCGACTTGATCAAATAGGGGGTCTCGATTTCAAGAAAATCCTCTTCGCTCAAATATTTTCGTATTTCCAGAGCTAACTGATGGCGAAGCTTTAAGTTTTTCTGGTTGATATCCCGGCGCAAATCCAGATACCGGTATTTCATCCGAAGCTCCTCGCCTCCATCCGTTTCATTTTCTATGGTGAAAGGTGGTGTTTTAGCTTCATTCAAAACGGTTAGTTTGTGCACCATAATTTCAATGTCACCCGTAGGGATATTTGGGTTTTTGTTAGAACGCTCGGCTACTTCTCCTTCTATTTTGATGACATATTCACGTCCCAGCTTACGGGCTAAACTACATAGAGCTTCATCTTTTTCCATGTCAAAAACCAACTGGGTGATACCGTAACGGTCACGCAAGTCAATAAAAGTCATTCCTCCCAGATCACGAGATTTTTTTAGCCATCCTGATAAAACTATATGTTTTCCTTTGTCTTCTATGCGTAAATCGCCGCATCTGTGTGTTCTGTGCATAATTGAAACCGGTTTTGAAAATGAGCGGTAAAATTAATAAATAGTTTGCTAATGAAAGGGACTTTCCTGAGGATTCCTTTTGCCAGCGTATTTGTGGCCTCCGCTTCAGTGAGAAAGGCGCTTATAGCGGGTTAATAAACTGAATGATAGATGAATCTTTTTGTTCACCGACTAAAGGATGAATCACATAATATTTATAACTTTGCGACCATTATATAACACGGCTAAAAAAATCATTTATATGAGTACAGAAAAGAAAAGAAATCTGTTTTCCGAATTTCCTCCTGTTAGCCGCGAGCAATGGGAAGAAGTGATCGCGAAAGACCTTAAAGGTGCAGACCGTGATCGTAAACTTGTCTGGCATACGCCCGAAGGGTTGAAGTTTGAGCCCTATTATCGCAGGGAAGATCTGGCTGACATTGATCACATAGATACCCTGCCCGGTGAATATCCGTTTGTACGCGGAAATAAAATCAATGATAACACATGGGAAATCCGCCAGGAAATACAAAAAGCGGATCCGCAAACTGCGAATCAAGAAGCCCTGGACGCTATCAAGCGCGGAGCAGAAGCTGTTGTATTTGATGTGCGTGATATTACTGATGCTCAGCAGATGCAAACATTGCTGAAGGATATTGATCCTTCTGTTAATGGCGTGCATCTTGTCAATTCCACAAACTACAAAATTACAGTGGACCTTCTGCTGGAAGCTTTTAAAAGCATGGGCATCGATAGTAAACAAGCGAAAGGAGCTTTGGATTTTGATCCTGTCGGTTATTATGTAATTAAAGGAGAATTTTACAATTCCTGGAAAGACAATGTAAACGAGTTGGATTGTCTGATCGATAAAATTTCAGATCAATTGCCCCGTTTTCAGATCATCAATGTGAACGGAAGATT
>JBNJGZ010000212.1:0-3323 GCA_051748065.1 Bacteroidota bacterium | reverse complement strand
AATTGATTATAAATTCATAAAGATTAACTTCGTTGAGCTTGCACTTCGTACTGCGGTTCCTTCACTTCCTGCCTGTTGGTTTACCGTGCCTTCGGCAGGTTTACGTGCCGAATGGCATGCAGGCGGTGCCGAATGGCATGCAGGCAGGGTGCGCAGCACCAAATCTGAACTCAATGTTGAATGAACCGTTACTATAGGTAGTGTATTCACCATTTTTATGGGAGTTTTACTTTTTACGGGTATAAATTGACTTTATTTGAGTTGCCATTGAAAAATAAAAACAGCATGCTATAAATATTTAGCATTAAGATTTTCTGTTACTCAACTTTCATAGGAATAAACCCTTGTTCTTCAAGTTTTTGTATTACACTTCTAATTAAAAAATTATTGGTGAAACTTATATGATACTTTCTTTCGCTATCAGCTTCGCTAACTATCATTTTCTTTTCTTTCAATGCTCTTAAATATCTTGAAATGGATGTTTGATGAGTGCCTTTAAGCACACTTTGTATATCCGAATTCCGGATTACTTGCTTTTCTACTGTCACTTTCAATATTTTATATTCTTTTGCATCTATATATCTCATAATTTTAGAATGTTCTAATGCAGGAAGTAATATTGACGTTTTAAGATATTCATAATCTGTTAGCATATCTATTTTATCAATTTCATTTTTTAATCCTTCAAGAACATAGGTACACCATTTTTCTAATCCCTCATGATGACCGGTGTCAGCTTCTGATAAATATTGATAATATTTGTCACGATCGTTACAAAAAACTGCTGTTGGATTTAATATACGACCAACATGTACATTAAACCCTGCTTTTACCAGTAATGCATAAGTAAATAATCTGCCAACTCTACCATTGCCATTCCCAAAAGGGTGAATCCACATAAATCTATGATGTGCTAATGCCACTTTTAACAAATCATATTTTGGAGAATGGTTTTTATTTAGAAAGTCAAATAATTCTTGCATATAACTTTCTACTTGTTGTTGTGTTTCCGGTGGTTTGTGATTAGATCCTTTAATTTCTACAGAATAATTCCTATAATGACCTGGCGTTTTATCTCCTTCTCCTGACGGTGGCGGTGTCAATCCTTCAACAATCATTGTATGAATTTCACTAATAAAGATTCTTCCTAATTGAATATTATTTATATTATTGTCAATGAAGTTTATACATTTTTCAATATTTCGGATTTCTTGAATTTGCTCGTTGATATATTTCCTGTCTTCCAGTTTCGTTTCAATAAATTCGGAAATTGTAGTGTTATTTCCTTCTATTCTTGCAGAACCAATACTTTCCAGGGTTTGAAAAATACTTTTTAACTGAAAAAAAACATGCGGATGTGTTGTTCCTCCAAGTCGTTTTTTTCTAAGATGATCAAGCTCTATTACTAAATCCGTTAATCTAGTTTCAAAAGATGGTTGTATGAGTTTTATATCTGTATGAATAAATTTAGCCATGTTTTTCAAATGATTTGACAGGTTGTTAACAACAGATTTAGCACAAATGTAATTATTTATCAGGTATTCAGCAAAATAATGTTAATAAGTTTTTATTAAGAATTAGCAAAGAGCTTCGCAACAATTAGCAAGCATCTTGTTTACAATAGGCAAATCTCTTGACAATTTTAATTTATATGTTCTGTATTTTAGTGACAAATTTTATATTATTTTTACTTTTAATAAAAAGTTGCTATCTCCCTGCTAAGCGGAATTGCTGCCTGTCGGCAGACAGGTGTCATTCCGCTTGTTTTTTCGAAAAACAGGTAATTTTTCATCCTCTTACCATTCTCCATCACAAAACCGAATGGAATCAGAGTCATAATCAAAGGTTGAGCATTAATTGTCCGATTTTCGCTCTTCCAAAGAGTATATAAATGCCTGCTGGACCTATGTTGTTTTAATTCCCCCGGGCGAAATTATTACGTCTGAAATAGGCTGTTACAGCTCTCGTGGTGACCACATGATGACTTTCACCGGTACTTTTGAAAATTTCCGGGTGCGTATTTACGACGAGGGATAGTATTTTCCTACAATCCTTTTGTAGGATAGTTTAGATGTATAAAGATCTGTGGGACAGGAATAGTTTTAGCACTTACCAAAAAATTGTTCACAATTTCAATAAAAAGATCACCAAATTTGTAACAAAGTTGCTTCTTGCCATACTAACCAGATAAAAACCGGATTTAGAAGATCTTTCCGATACATTATGAAAAATAAAGAGACACTATTTCGCGAACTACTTGAGCAGCACGACAGTCGCATTCGCAGTATATGCAGGTACTATGCCCGGGATAAGAGTTTTCAGGATGACTTGTACCAAGAGGTAGTCATGCATATTTGGAAAAGCATGGATAGCTTCCGGGGCGATGCCCAATGGGGAACCTGGATATACAGGGTAGCCATGAATACTGTGATGGGTGCCGCAGGAAAGGAACTGCATCACAGGAAAATATACATGACACAATCGTCGCCCGATTTGGTGCTGCAATTTGTCGATGAACCTCCGCAGGCCATTTATCCCGAGGAGATGCACCAATGGCTTGAGGCGGAAATCAATCAACTGAACATTATAGACCGGGCGCTTGTGGTGCTGTTTTTGGAGGGTGTTGGGGGTAAGGAGATTGCCTCGGTAGTGGGGCTTACCGAGCCCAATGTGCGGGTGAAACTTCACCGCATCAAGGAGCAGTTAGCAAAGGTATTAACCGTAAAAATGCAGAAGTATGGCAACTAATAATTCAACAATAGAGCAATTAATTTCGCAAATGCACAAGGAGGATGCCAGGCAAAGGCGTTTGGCTATGGTACTACGCTGGCTATACATTGTGCTGGGGGTGCCTTATATCATTCGGTTTGTGGTGCTGCCCGATGCCGACATGACCATTTCCGATAGATTATCCGGGACTTTAATGGGTGCTGGGTTGTTGATATTTGCTGTTGTTTTCTGGCTGCAGCATAGGCAATTAAAATCGCTTGATTATAGCCAACCTATTCTGACGTTTTTGCGATCATCGGTGAGCCGTTACCGTTTTTTTCAACCTCGAATAATTTCTGTCTTATTGGCCGCAGCCTTTGTGGGTGCGGGTGTTAGTATGAGGTTGTTAGAAGAGCAACCCGAAGGCTTTACGACAATGCAATGGGTGGTTACAATGCAGGTAATTTGGTGGGCGGTTCTGGCTGTTTCACTTGGAATCGGGTACCTGGTTTGGCGCCACAGGACACGTCCTTTATGGTTGGGGATTAAACGAGTGCTGCAGGAGGTGAAGGAGTAGCTTCCTTTAAAGAAACGTTCTGTGTAATAAGGTGGAG
>JBNJGZ010000211.1:0-3345 GCA_051748065.1 Bacteroidota bacterium | reverse complement strand
TCAGGTTTCCATGAAATCCCAACCATTTCCGCCTGAATGTTTATTTTTGTCGTTTAATAAAGCAATATGGATTTCAGGTTAATAAAAACAGACAGTCATAGTTCGGCACGAACGGGTGAGATAGATACCGATCATGGAAAAATAGAAACCCCTATTTTTATGCCGGTTGGTACGGCAGGCACAGTGAAGGCTGTACATATCCGGGATGTTAAAAAAGATATCGGGGCAGAAATAATTTTAGGAAACACGTATCATTTGTACTTAAGACCGGGTTTAGATATCCTTGAATCTGCCGGCGGATTGCACAAATTCAATGGGTGGGATCGCCCGATTCTCACCGATAGCGGCGGATATCAGGTTCACTCCCTGGCAGACATCCGCAAGATAAAAGAAGAAGGAGTTGAATTTCAATCACATATTGACGGATCGAAACATTTTTACAGTCCGGAATATGTTATGGATATCCAGCGCAAAATCGGAGCCGATATCATGATGGCTTTTGATGAATGTACGCCTTATCCATGCGAGTATGACTATGCTAAAGAGTCTATGCAACGCACACATCGCTGGCTGGAGCGAAGCATTCAACAATTCGAAAAGACAAATCCGTTGTATGGCTTTGATCAAACCTTATTACCTATTGTTCAGGGCAGTGTTTTTAAGGATCTGCGCAGTCAATCGGCTGAATATATCGCTTCGAAAGATAGCGTTACAGGCAATGCCATCGGCGGATTATCTGTTGGCGAACCTCACGAGTTGATGTATGAGATGACCGAACATGTGTGCAGTATACTTCCGCAAGATAAAGCCCGCTATTTGATGGGCGTGGGCACTCCGGTAAATATTCTTGAAAGCATCGCTCTGGGTGTGGACATGTTCGATTGCGTAATGCCCACAAGAAACGGAAGAAATGGAATGTTATTCACCTCCGAAGGGATTATGAACATGAAAAACAAAAAATGGGCAGATGATTTCTCTCCTGTGGATAAAAACGGAACCTCTTTTGTCGATATAGAATATAGCAAAGCATATCTGAGGCATTTATTCGTTTCTAATGAGAGCCTTGGCCCTATGATAGGAAGCTTGCATAATCTCAGCTTTTATCTTTGGCTGGTAAAAGAGGCTCGAAAACATATTCAGCAGGGTGATTTCGTTAGCTGGAAAAACAAAATGGTTCCGAAACTGCAAAACAGATTGTAATTTATAACAGAATCGAACATTTAACGTTAACCTTTGGAGTAAAAAAAGAACAGACAAGCCTCTAATGAAAAAGATAGACTGGTATATCATAAAAAAATTTCTAAGCACTTTCTTTTTAGCGATTGCATTGATCATTTTAATCGTAATCGTTTTTGATATATCGGAAAAAATTGATGATTTTTTGGAAGAGCAAGCGCCTTTGGGAGAAATCATTTTTGATTACTACCTGAATTTTATTCCATATTTTGTGAACCTGTTCAGCCCGCTATTCACATTTATAGCTGTAGTATTTTTCACCAGCAAGATGGCGTTCAACACAGAAATTATAGCCATCTTATCCAGTGGTATTTCTTTCAAGCGGATGCTTTTGCCTTTTCTGATATCAGCACTCTTTCTTTCATTAATCAGCTTTTATCTCGCCAACTTTGTCATTCCCAACGCAAACCAGCAACGGATTGCTTTTGAGATGAAATACATCCATGGGGCAGGACAAACGCGGGAAAAAAACATTCACCTTCAAACGTCAAAAGAAGATTACGTATATGTGCAAAGCTTTAATCAAAAAACAAATACAGGCTTCCGGTTTACTCATGAGAAATTTGATAACGACGAGTTGGTTTATAAATTAACCAGTGAACATATCCGTTGGGATAGTCTAAACCAACAATGGATACTCGATAAGTACACCAAGCGCCATTTTTATAAAAACTCCCAAAAGCTTGTTACCGGTCAAATTACGGATACCGTAATGCCGCTTAAGCCCAAAGATTTCACTCACGAAGTAAAACAGGTTGCGATGATGAACTACAAACAACTCAGGGATTTTATTAAGCAAGAGGAAATCCGTGGCTCAGGAAATATTAGTGTCTATAAAGTTGAAAAACATAAACGTATCGCCTTTCCCTTTGCAACCGTGGTATTGACAATTATCGGTGTTTCCCTTGCCTCGCAGAAAAGCCGCGGCGGGATAGGTTTAAATCTGGCGACAGGACTGACAATCAGTTTTGCCTTTATTCTTTTTGAGCAAATATCCACAACTTTTGCGGTCAAAGCCGATCTCGAACCCTGGATTGCCGTATGGCTGCCGAATGTAGTATTTACCATTATCGGCCTTTTCCTGATGCGTGTCGCACCTAAATAAAGATTGCGAAAAATGACCATAAAATTATCTGCAATTGAAACATTTCAGGTATTTGCACCAATTGCTGATGATAATAATCAAAAGCGAATCCTCTGCAATTAGTACTTAAAACAGTAATGTTCTGTCTTGTTTTGCATATTCAATGGATTGCTCCCAGTCGTTTTGTAATTTTTTGTCTATCTCCAGCAGTTTATCCTCAGGAATAAGCGGTGTGTCCTCCGAAAGAGGCGGCAAAAAATTCCCTGCAAATGCAACTGTATGCAAGAGAAGACCGCTGAATTTTTTATAAACAAACTTTCTCCATTTGGGGCTTTTCGAATCATCATATTTATACCAGTTATTGAAGCGCCTTACATATTTTAATTGCTTTTCGCTATATGCTTTTTTTACCGTTTCTGGTTTTATGTCATCAGGGTTACAACGTGCACCCATCAATTGTGCTAATTGATCAATAAATTGCCTGGGATTTTGTTTCAGCTCTTCCTGGAAAAAAACATAAGGACGGCATTGGAATGCCTCTTCCAGAATTTTAATTTTATTGATATAAACCAAATTTTGATGGTTTATTTTTCCTTGCTCACTCTCCAAATCCAGATATTCATCAAATGGCAATTTCCCGTGTTTGCGTATATAGTATTTGTATTTAGACCGAACCCATGAGCTATGCTTGCGTAGTAGAATTACGGGTATTGTTCCGGGATAACGCTTTGCTATGGTTTGAACTTTGTCGTAGCCGTTGGGTTTATCAACATTAATCTCAAGGGAGAGCAATATTTTATCAGCCCGGTTATTATCTATAATTTTTTGATGATTTTTAAAATCATGTTTCTTAACAAAAAGAATATCCTGGTATTTTGGAAACACTTTATTTTGCAGGAAAGTAGATGCGGTTTTGGGCATACCTACATGAAAAAACACTTGTTTTTCGCTTTTTTTCTGCATCTTGCAATATTGCTTTATCCTAATTTGGATTACAAAATTAGTAAAATTACGTTTGCCTGAAA
>JBNJGZ010000210.1:0-3384 GCA_051748065.1 Bacteroidota bacterium | reverse complement strand
ATCAGAAAAAAACAAAACGAAAGTTTTAAAAAAACACTTTAAAAACCCTCGCACCCCGGGAGATTTTCGCGCCTCCGGCGGATGCAGCTCACTACGCAAACCCTCACTGGCGCGCGGTTTTGCTCCGTTCGAAAAGACAAAGGTTATGTTAAAAGGGAGAAAAATGGAAAAACGGCCACACCGTGTTACATTTTTAAAGGCGTGGCCGTTTTTCCATTTTTCCTGTCCATTCTCTCAGACCTGGGTCATCCCGATGGAGGTTTTTTGGAGTGAAACGGAAAAAATGTCCCGAAAGCTTTCGGGAGAGGGATCTCCCGGCGAATAGTCGCTGGCATTTTTTTCAGCTTTTTCTATTTTCGCACTTTCGTACCTTCGTACTATCGTACTATCGTACTATCGACTCGCCAACTCGCCAGTTCGCCAACTCGCAGGTTTTACTTTTTTCAGGTATTAGCCCCAATTAAAAACCCTCGCCCCCCACTCCGATATCGCTCACCACACAAACTTGCCCTGCTAACGCGGGAAAGCTTTTTTGCTTGTAGTCATACCAGCGTAAGTTTTTAATAGAGAGGGAAAAATGAGTGTTTTACTGCCAGGTATAACTTAGAATTCAGAAGCAATAGCCAAATAACAATTAATTTTCTACAAAAAAAAAGCTACGGTACTATTGATTTTTCTATATTTGCATAAACAAATTAAAAAAGAAAATCATGAAACGCACAACATTCATTTTATTCGTAGCCATAGCCTTTGTGTTTTCTTCCTGTAGCATTTTTAAGGGTGGAAGCAAAAGCTTTGAAGGAAAAATCACGTACGAAATCACATATCCTGATGCAGACCTGGAGCCTGCACAAAAGGCTCAAATGCCAAAACAATCTGTAACTTATGTAATGGGGAATTACGCCAAATCGGTTACCAACCAAGGATCGGCTGAAATTGTTCAGATTATAGACGGAGAAGCGAAAACCAAAACTATTATGATCGCCGGCGGGGGAATGAAAAAATACCATACCCTTAAAGAAGAACAAATTAAAGCACAAAATTCTGATGTCGATCTTATTGGATTAGAAAAAACTGATGAGACAAAAGAAATTGCCGGTTATACTACAAAAAAGGCTGTCGCAAAATATGAAAACGATTATGGCGAAACCGAAACTCTAACAATGTATTACACTCCTGAAATCGGGAATAAATCGATCAATTTTGACAATCCGTTCATGAAAGAAATTGATGGTATGGTTCTCGAATATGAACTTAAACAAGGAGATATGATAACAAAATACACCGCTAATTCTATTGAAAAAACCAATCTGAAAGAAACAGATTTTCTTGTCCCTGATGACTACGAAAAATTAACAGACGAAGAATTAGAACAATTGAGAGGAGCAGGACAGTAAAAATATTTGCTCAAAATAGAAAAACGCATGGGCTTTGATGTTCATGCGTTTTTTTATTTCATTATCCCGGGAATCAGGCACATTGAATTATTAAAAGGTATTATTATTTTTATGCTCCGTTTAATTACTGGTTTTTTTTTACTTTTGTTCACCAAGAAATCTACTCATGGGAAGAAATACCAACAAGTACAAAAACACATTCAAAAATAAGGCTCAGAAGAAAAGTAAAGCCACTTCGGCAAAGTCCGGAAAATCGAATAAGGAAAGTAAAGTAAGACTTAAATTAATACCAGGCGAACGGACAAAAAAAGTAGCCGGGTTAACATTATTGGTCTTATCATTGCTTCTTTTCCTTTCCTTTATTTCCCACTTATTTGCGTGGAAAGGGGACTTTAGTGCCATGGAAATATCTGCAAGTGAATTTTTCCTGGATACAGATATTAAGCCTCAGAATCTTATTGGTAAATTAGGAGCTTTTCTTTCCCATCTGTTTATTACCAAATGGTTTGGTGTTTCATCTTTTCTTTTTATACTTATGTTTGTCACTACCGGACTACGTTGGTTTGCCGACATAAAACTATTGCCGGAGGGAAAAATATACCGTCACTCCATTTTCTTAATTGTTTGGTTATCTGTTACATTAGGATTTATTTTCCGCAGTGGGGAAATGCTGATCCTTGGAGGTACCTTTGGATATCAAAGCAATGAATGGCTCAGTAGCATGTTCGGAGAAATCGGAACCGGTTTTATTCTGTTTTTTATACTACTAGTATATCTGATCCTAAGTTTTAGTTTTGTTATGAACATACTGAAAAAGAAAGAACCTAAAACCCAAGCTGAAGCTCAGGAAGCCGTTAATCAGGAAAAGACAGAAACGAACGAAACAGAAAAAACCGAAGAGGAATTTGATACTCCTGCAGAAGTTGGCGCTAAAAATGCTGCCCATAGTTCCATTGTTGAAGACGACCAGCCAACTCAGGAAGAGAACCCGGTTACTGAAGAAGATCATGAGCAAACCCGAAATGATATCGAGCTCACGAATGAATCCCCGCAGGACGATAAAGAGCCGGATGAAGAGTCAGAAGGTATAGAAATGACGGTTGAACAACCCAAAGAAGAAAAAACAGCGGAAACGAAAGAGCCTTCTAAGGAACATTATAAGATTGATACACCGTATGATCCGACACTGGAATTACGTGATTATCAATTTCCACATGTTGATTTATTGGAAGTTCACGGATCAGATATGATCAGCGTAGAAAAGGAAGAGTTGGAAACAAACAAAAACAAAATCCTTAATACGCTTAACAATTACAACATAGAGATCAGTAAAATAAAGGCAACGATCGGGCCGACCATTACGCTTTATGAAATCGTTCCGGCTCCCGGTGTTCGTATTTCAAAAATCAAAAATCTGGAAGATGATATCGCCTTAAGTCTTTCAGCCCTGGGTATCCGTATTATTGCTCCAATACCGGGCCGCGGCACCATCGGCATTGAAGTTCCTAACAGCAATCCGGAAACGGTTTCGATGAGAACGGTGATTCAGTCTTCCAAATTTCAGAATTCAAAATTTGCTTTACCTGTTGCCATAGGTAAAACAATTTCTAATGAAAGCTATGTGTTTGACTTGTCAAAGATGCCCCATTTGCTAATGGCAGGAGCTACAGGTCAGGGTAAATCCGTAGGGCTGAATGCGATCATTGCTTCTCTGCTTTATAAAAAGCATCCATCACAATTAAAATTTGTAATGGTCGACCCGAAAAAGGTTGAGCTTAGTTTGTTTTCAAAAATTGAACGACACTATCTGGCTAAACTACCCGATTCGGAAGAAGCCATTATTACTGACACCCAAAAGGTAGTTAAAACATTAAATTCCCTGACCGTTGAAATGGATCAGCGTTACGAGCTGTTAAAAAATGCGCATACCCGTAACATTAAAGAATATAACACCAAGTTTGTCGACCGCAAATTAAATCCGGAGCAA
>JBNJGZ010000209.1:0-3405 GCA_051748065.1 Bacteroidota bacterium | reverse complement strand
ATGATTAAATGGGCTGGGTGAGTTGAATAATGCAAAGAAAACAATGTCATTTATTGTCATTAGTAGTCATTAATGGTTTACCTCATGAAATCATTTTTTGTTTCATCGAGGTCATTTATAGTCATTATCTATACTTCTGTGTCCGGCTGCTGTCAAATATAACCGTCTCAGAAAGCCCTGAAGTAAATGACTTATAGTAAAGCAAAATGACGCGCGAAGCGCAAATGACTACAAATGACATCCGTCGAAGACGGATAAATGACGCGAAGCAATTGACAGTAAGAGATAAAAGCAAAAAACATAATAATGACATTATCAATATTTTGAAAAATTTAAACATATGAATAATCATTTGCCTTGCAATGTTTATTTTTGAAACATTTCAGGATATCTTTTTTGAATAGGTATACATCATAAACTATTTTATTATTTTCGCATCTATAATCAACGAAATATTTTATTGCATTTTTCCGTTTAAAATGTAGTCAACAAACAAGCAAAACAATTCACTAATTTCACGAAGTACACTTATTTGCAGCAAAAAAAAACAATAAACAATAAATCATTTAACCTTCTGCATATAAGTTTCATCGTATAATTAAAATCAATTATGAAAATGAAAAAATTAATCGGACTGCTTATGGCCTCAGTCATTATGTTTTCTGCCTGCGGTGATGGCAAAGACAAACAAAAAGATAAAGGAGAAAAAGAGCCCAATCCTTTATTAAAAGAGTGGACAACCTCGTTCAAAGTTCCTCCTTTTGAAGAAATAGCACCCAAGCATTTCATGCCGGCTTTTGAAGCCACTATGAAAATACACAACGAAGAAATTGAAGCTATTGTCAAAAATGATGAAGAACCAACATTTGAAAACACAATAGCTGCGATGTCCCTGAGCGGACAGGATTTATCCAGGGTTTCTTCCGTGTTTTTCAATCTGAACAGCGCAAATACGAACGACAGCCTTCAATCTATTGCCCAGGAAGCATCTCCTATGTTATCATCTCACGAAGATGAAATCAAAATGAATGATAAACTTTTCGCTAAAGTCAAAGAAGTATATGAAAACCGCGAGGAGTTTGATTTAAATGATGAACAATCTTATATATTGGATAATGTCTACAAAAGTTTCGTACGCAGTGGTGCCAACCTTTCCGATAAAGACCAGAAAGAATTAAAAGAAATTAATAAAAAGCTTTCTCAAAAAACCTTGCAATTCGGACAGAACGTCTTGCAGGAAACAAATGATTTTAAGTTAGTAATAGAAGACAAAGAAAACCTGGCCGGGTTAAAAGAGTCGCAGATAGAAAAAGCTGCAGAAACTGCCAAAGAAGCAGATATGGAAGGCACATGGGTATTCACTACTCAAAAGCCCAGTATGATCCCGTTCCTGCAAAATTCTGAAAAAAGGGAATTACGCGAAAAACTATACAAAGCTTATTTGAATCGTGGCAATAATGACAATGATGCGGATAATAATGAGTTATTGTCAGATATTGTAAAACTCAGAGTTCAAAAAGCTCACCTGTTAGGGTATGACTCCCATGCCGAATACCGGTTAGAAACCCGTATGGCCAAAAAGCCTGAAAACGTAAAGGAATTATTGGATAACCTCTGGGAAAAAGCGCTTCCGTCATCTAAAGAAGAAGCTAAGGAATTGCAGAAATTGATTGATGAAGAAGGAAAAGACTTTGAATTGAAAAGCTGGGACTGGTGGTATTACACCGAAAAACTCCGCAAGCAAAAGTTTGATATGGATGACAGTGACCTCCGCCCCTATTTCCAACTGGAAAATGTTCGCAAAGGAGCGTTTGATGTTGCCAACGAACTTTATGGAATAACATTTGAAGAAATCAACGGTATTCCGGTTCCGCATCCTGAGGCAACAGCATTTGAAGTAAAAGACAAAGATGGCTCCCATTTAGGCGTGTTGTACACGGACTTTTTCCCACGCGAAAGTAAACGTGGCGGTGCCTGGTGTAGCGACTACCGGGAGCATTTTATCAATGCCGAAGAGGAAGAAGTTCATCCCGTAATGACGGTTGTATGTAACTTTACAGAACCTTCAGGTGACAAGCCTTCACTATTAAGCCTTGATGAAGTGGAAACTCTTTTCCACGAATTCGGTCATGCTCTGGACGGGCTTTTTGCCAAAAACACCTACAGAAATACTTTTGTAGCCCGCGATTTCGTTGAATTGCCGTCACAAATTATGGAGCACTGGGCTACTCAACCCACCGTTTTAAAAATGTATGCAAAACATTATGAAACGGGCGAAGCTATCCCGGAAGAGTTGATTAAGAAAATCCAAAAGAGCAGTAAGTTCAATCAGGGATTTGCTACAACGGAATACCTGGCAGCTGCCATGCTCGATATGGCTTATCATACGATAACTGAAGTGAAAAACGTTGATGTTCCGCGATTCGAAAAAACCTATCTGAACAAAATCGGACTGATCGATGAGATTGAGCCAAGATATCACAGCACCTATTTCCGCCATATCACAGGTGGATACGATGCAGGTTATTACAGCTACATCTGGTCGGGCGTGCTTGATAGCGATGCGTTTGCCGCATTTGAAGAAGCCGGACTGTTTGATCAGGAAACAGCACAAAAATTCCGCGAAAATGTATTGGAGAAAAACGGAATTGAAGACCCGGAAAAACTGTATCGACAATTCCGCGGACAAGACCCTGATGAAAAACATTTACTGGAAAATCGCGGATTAAAATAAATCAAGTTCCATAATATTAAAATAAAACATAAAAAAGCCGGACTGCTATTTACTAAGCCCGGCTTTTTTTATGATTATCCCCGAATCGTGAGTAAACGTAATCGTTCCGGTTCCAGAACATATATTTTCTTGCCTTCAATACGAATAATTCCGTCCTGACGGAATTCAGACAATACACGGATAACATTTTCAGTGGATACCCCAACCATCTGGCCAACTTCTTTTCGGGATAAGGGAAGTTCAAACTCCATTGAACCAAATATCTCAGTAGAGAATTCATATAAAACATAAGCTACCCGTCCATGCATTTGAAGGGAACGCAAATTATAAGAATCTTTTAGAATATGATCTACGGCTATACTCATGTTTTTTAATAGCTCCCGGGCGAAAAATCCATTATTATCTACCAGTTGTTTGATGCAATCTACCTCAATCATACAAAACCGTACATCAGTAATTGCTGACATGGAATACCTATGATATGTATCCGAAAAAATATTTAATAACCCAACAAAATCACGCGGACGGGAAATGCTAATAATATGCTCGCGGCGGGAATCGCTTTCTGTAAAAAGTTTTAACAAACCCGACTGCAAATACAAAAAATGCGTGATTTTATCTCCGCTTCTGACTAACTGTTCACCGGGTTCCATAACAACTTCTTTCTTATT
>JBNJGZ010000208.1:0-3413 GCA_051748065.1 Bacteroidota bacterium | reverse complement strand
ACAACATATTTTAAAAGCGCTGTATATTACAGCTCCTGATGTTTTTCTCCTTTTAGTATTTTGTAAGATTCTTTCCACCGAATTCCGCAATATTTACACATTTTATGGTCTTCGTAATTATCGTACAGGGAAGTATCTTTTGTTTTTACTTTTTGGTAGCGGTGGGTTGTTTTGTAATAATAGGTTTTTGTGTTCGTATTTATGCTGTCACTCACTCCCGTTTGTTTGGTATCACTCCCTACATATTTATTCCTCGAGCCATACTGAACCGACACCGATTGTCCGAGAAAATCAGTTTTTTCGGTAATTTCGCCATGCCAATTACCGCAATTATAACATTTTTTGTTAAGATGCCCTAAAAAGCCTATAAAATTGGCAAATGCAGCAATAAAGAAAATGATAAACCCAATGATGTGAAATTTATCCTGCAAAAGGGTAAAGGCTGCCATATAAAGCAAAACAAGCAACAGAAGCCATGTTACAATTTTGTAAGCGAGTCTGTAAGATACACGTTCCAGATGACTGACTATAATTCCAATGGCTATTACCGGTAAAAATAGAACAGAAACTTTCAGGATAAACCAAAGAATCTTTAAAACAATCACAATAATCCATGTAACCGCCCTTAAACTCCAGTGCGATGAACGCAGTTTTTGCCACCAGCCAATGTTTAATTCTCTGTCCGTTTGTTTATAATGCAGATCGATTTTGCCGTAAAAAGGCTCCAATGAAGCTATCATTCGCCAAACAGGGTAAAAACTCATTGCTCCAAAAAGTTCCTCTTGCTTTCCAAACTCTACCGTTTCTATAATTCCTTCCTGATTTACCTGAGCAATTACCCCTTGATAAGCAACCGTATCGCCAATTATGCGAATATTATTCCAATAGCCTTTATTATCTATATAGGAAGAAACAGGCCCGTAACGCTCTTCAACTGCAGCTATTGTTTGTCCTTTCCATTCCTCCGCTTTGGTGGATGCTACCGGTAAAACATAGTCAGAATTCAACTTTGGTATGGAGTCGTCGAAATGATATTTTATATGATTATCAAAGATGTAACCGATTCTACCATTCGATGTTCTTACTTTCAGTTGTCGGTTATTTTCTTCATCCGGTTTAGGAACTCCAATAATTTTCGGTATATCGTTTTCAATGGTGCCAATTGTTTTCTTTCTGTTGCTTACCGAATAAAGCTGCGTTCCGTTAACAATTTCGCTATTTCTGTTTACTCCTGAAAAAGCTGCTACATGAATAAATCCAATTTCTCCGGACGGTAGTTCTACTTTTATATGTTTTTGTTCCCCTCTTCCTAAGGGAATAACAGCAGTACCTTTTGCTACATTTTTTCGTGAAAGCTCTGTATGGGGTTTTCTTGCGCTTGAATTTACAATCTCTGTTGGTACAGTTATCACCCAATCTTGTGGTGTAAAGTTACTTTCTACAGGCGGATAAGCATACCATAAATAAAAAAAGACAGCACTTAACACAATGGTTAGGGGCAATATCATTTTCAGCCGGTTATTGGGCAGTTCTTTTTTGATTGTTGCAGTTAATTCCTTTTGGGCTTCATACTCATCAATTACTGTTTGATGAGTTAATTGGTTATAGTCTATGCTTTTTAAGACTTTTTTTGTTGCCCTGATTTCTTTTCGGTTACAGGGCCAAACAGTACCTTCTTTCTCATCATGACCGGACCAATTTAAACGATTTTCATTGAGTAATTGCCAAGCTTTGTCATCATAATTTCCATTGCTAATGTCTGTGTTCATTTGTTTCTTTAGATTAGTTTCATAAAAAGGGTAGAATTCTAAGAGTATTTATGATAATTTGTTATTGGTTTTATTGCATTGGTGCTTACAGCCGACGGTATAAAATTCTTGCACATTTCGAAGCACAAACTTTTCAGACCGCTAAGCCGTTGATTAAATATTATTTCGTTCAAAAACAGCACTGTCCGCATAAGGTTTTATTAGGGTGTTGGCAACCTTTTAATTTTTAGTGTCCATAGTTATCAAATATAAGTATATTTTAGTAAGCATATTGATGAAAAAATTGTTCTGTATCCCTTATGTCTTGTAAACCTAAAATCCAACATACTTCGGCAAGATCTGAGAAGTCCAGTCCTCCTGCCGCAATTGCTGAATTATTGTAACGTCCCTCTTTCCCATTATATTCGTTGGATATTTCAATGGCAAGCTGCCATATATCAATCAATTCAGGATTCGCTATTTTATTCTTCAATAGGGTATAATCTGAGGAACGAAATCCCGGTGTTCCGTTTCCTACTGCGTTACCATCAGGTATCTTATGATAATCAGCATTTTCCTTTACAAATTTCAAGTTTTCCGGAGCAGTCACTTCTTCATTCCAATCAGCATGTTGAACTACATGAATACGCTGCGAAGTAATTACTTCAGGTAAATCAGACTGAACAGCTTTTATCAGGCCGGCGGTAAAATCTGATTGGCCTGCATCTGCAATCCAAACATCACCCTGGTTAGCGAGCGTGGCTTTTATTATTACCGTAACCTGTTTTACAGCGTTATCGTAGTTTTCATGTGCATCGGTCCAGTTTTCTCCAAAGGCAAGCTGAAATAAAGGGTTTGGCGGAACATACAGCCCCTCCTGAATGCCATAAGCACCGGCAACGGCATGATAATGTATGGTTGAAAATTCAGGGTCAGACAATAAAGTAGCCATTGCTGCAACAGAATGAAGGTCATCTACATCCGTTTTACAATCAAATTGTACTAATAACAGGTCTTTTTCTATATTGAAGTTTCCCGCCGGCAGAAAACCCTTATTTATGGCATTACTTTTGAATACCAGGAAAATAGTCACTATTGCAATAACTATTAATGCCTTATATTTCATTTTTTTTAATTTAAGTTATTCATTCGTTCCCGTGATTGTATTTTGAACCTTTGTTTTAATAGTAATTGTCCTCTCTCTGCAATAACTGTTGTTAATGCAGCCTGCTCGATTAGCATTTCGTTATTTCTTTTTTTGTGATTCTATTTTTTTTGTTCTCTCCTTGTGTTTTTCAATATCCCAGGTTATACCCATACTTTTGACATAGTCTTCTATAGGTCCGAGTCCCGCTTCTGCCCGTCTTTCATTTACTTTTTCCGGTTCAATGATGGGGTAAACATAAAACTCGTCACCATCCATTTTAATTTGACTTCCATAAATTTGTCTTTTCCCTTGTTTCATAGCAATCCTGTCTTCTAAGAGTGCAAAATCTTTTCTTTTAGCATTCCCTTTTTTGACAGCTTCCCGCATTATCGGCAGATATTTAATTTGAGTTTCAAGGTCTGAATGCTGTATAACAAGGAATAATGTTCCATTTCCTTGTTCTCCTATAATATCGGCTCCCAACCAACCATATTCAGCTATTATTTTCTCAACTTTCA
>JBNJGZ010000207.1:0-3416 GCA_051748065.1 Bacteroidota bacterium | reverse complement strand
TCATATACAGTACTATAACTTGATTGATCTTTTATGAAACCTCCATGGCGAAAATTTTTTCGACATATTGGAGAATGATTAAAGGGCTGGACGAGTTGGATAATGCAAAGAAACAATGTCATTTATTGTCATTAGTAGTCAATAGTAGTCATTGGTAGTCATTTGTTGTCATTTATTGTCATTAGTAGTCATTAATGGTGATTTTCTATACTTCTGTGTCCGGTTGCTGTCAAATATAACTGTCTCAGAAAGCCCAGAAGTAAATAATTTAGAATATAGTAAAGCTAAATGACGCGCGAAGCGCAAATGACTAAAGATGACGCGAAGCAAATGACAGTAAGAGATAAAAGCAAGAAAACATAATAATGACATTATCAACATTTTGAAAAATTTAAACATATGACATAAGAAGTTTTGGGCTACAATTCGCAAAAAAGCATTGCACTTTTAATAATACAAATTTTCAATAGTCAGCAAGCACTATATTATTTTGACTAATTATAAACAGCAGACAAAATAGTGGGATTTTAAAATCAATCGTTAAATTTGTATCAAATATTGTTTGTTAATAACCAAAGAAAAATATATAACATGGCCGATCTAAAAACAAATTATTTAGGGCTGGAATTAAAAAACCCTATTATTGTAGGGAGCTCCAGATTAACAAGTACCGTTGACAGCATCAAAGATATAGAGTCTAAAGGAGCCGGAGCGGTGGTCTTAAAGTCGCTTTTTGAAGAGCAAATTGAATATGAAGCAGAAAAAGTCTTCGCAGAACAAGAAGGCGAAGGATTTCATTATCAGGAAGCCAATGATTATATTAAAGGTTATTCCAAAGATCATAAAGTGGGAGATTACTTAAAACTCATCAAAGAAGCCAAAGCATCGGTAGACATACCGATTATTGCCAGTGTCAACTGTGTGTCTGCAAAGGAATGGACTTCATTTGCAAAAAAGCTTGAGGAAGCCGGAGCTGATGCATTGGAGCTTAACATTTTCATCCTTCCCTCCGATCCTAATCATGAAGGCAGGGACAATGAAAAGATGTATTTTGAGATTGCGGAAAAAGTCAAAAAGAAAGTCAATATCCCTGTGGCCCTCAAAGTAAGCTATTACTTTTCAGGACTGGCTAAAACCCTGCGGGAACTTTCCTGGACTGGTGTTGACGGACTTGTCTTATTCAACCGTTTCTTCTCCCCGGATATCGACATTGATAATTTCAAAATAACGTCTTCTTTTGTATTCAGTTCCCCGGAAGAACTGGCTATTTCCCTGCGTTGGGTTGCCATGATGTCAGGCATAGTGCATTGCGATCTGGCTGCCTCCACAGGCATACACGATGGCAAAGCCGTGATCAAGCAACTGCTTGCAGGGGCTAAAGCCACACAGGTTACTTCCGTGCTTTACAAATCAGGTCTTGGTAAGATCACTGAAATGAAACAAGAGCTGGAATCCTGGATGGACAAACATGGTTATAAAACGATCGATGAATTCCGCGGTAAGATGAGCCAAAAAGAAGCCGAAAATCCAGCTGCTTTTGAACGCGTCCAATTCATGAAACATTTCTCCGGAATCGAATAGTATTATCTTAACAAAATACAAAAAGACGCAGGCATCCGTGTTTGCGTCTTTCTTTTTCTCATGCCCAAAGAACGAAAAATATGGATTGCCTTACCTGCCATGAATGAATATGAATGGCTGCCTGCTACTTTAGATGCTATTCATCAACAAGATCACCAAAATTATCACCTGGTGGTATGTGTAAACCAACCGGAAGAATACAGTGACAGTCAGGACAAATCAAAGCAGAACATCTATCACAACAACCAGGCGTGTCTACAGCTTTTACAGTCCATAAATCAAATTCCTGTAACAGTTCTTGACCGAAGCAGCAGAGGGAAAGGATGGCCGGCCGGGAAAGGAAGTGTTGGAGCTGCCCGCAAAGAACTCATGGATTATATTGCCTCTCAGGCAGAGAAAAAGGATCTCATTGTCAGCATGGACGCTGACACCCGTTTTACTTCAGAATATTTCTCATCGATAAACCGGATTTTTAATAAATACACTGATCCTGGTGCTTTAGCTAATCCTTACTATCACAAAACCACAGGCCATATCCCGGAAGACCGGGCTATTTTACGCTACGAAATTTATATGCGCAACTATGCGCTCAACCTGTTCCGCATAAATTCGCCGTATCGTTTTACAGCTTTAGGCTCTGCAATAGCCACTACCAAAGAAATGTACGACCGTATCGGCGGTATGACACCCAAAAAAAGCGGAGAAGACTTTTACTTCTTGCAGAAAATAGTAAAATCCGGAAAGCTCTGCCTGCACAATGAAGAGCTGGTTTATCCGGCGGCACGGTTTTCTGATCGTGTTTTCTTTGGTACCGGCCCGGCCATGATAAAAGGAAATCAGGGCGACTGGACCTCCTACCCCGTTTATGCTGCAGAATTATTTGATAATGTTAAAAAAACAATGGATAATTTTCCGGTACTTTATCAAAAAGATATTCCAACACCCATGGATACCGTTTTCAACACAAAAAACTCCTCGTTATGGCAACCTTTGCGATCAAATGCTACATCTGAAAAACAATTTGTCAAAGCCTGTCATCAAAAGATGGATGGACTGCGCATTCTGCAATATCTAAAATCTGCACACCATAATCTATCCCGTCAGGAAAATCAAATATTAACAGACAACTTGCAAACATTGAGTATCAATCTTCCGGAAAAAACATATACTGAACTTCATGAACATTCCCAACTTATTGATGTTTCAACTAATGCCTTACTGGAAATCAGAAAAGCATTGTTCAGTAAAGAAAGTGAGTACCAAAAGAATAACCCCATAACATGTATATGATTGCAGTAATCGGACCGACAGCCACAGGCAAAACCAGTCTGGCCGCTAATTTTGCCGCCCGCAATACCGGCGAGATCATTAGCGCAGACTCCCGGCAAGTTTATAAAGGAATGGATATCGGAACAGGTAAAGATTTATCGGAATATACAGTCAACGGGAAACCAATTCCTTATCATCTAATTGATATCGCCCTTCCCGGAGAAGAGTATAATGTTTTCCGCTATCAGCAGGACTTTTTAAAAGCATATCAGGAAATCATAAAAAGGAAAAATCTGCCTGTATTATGCGGAGGCACCGGGATGTATATTGAAGCTGTATTAAAAGGCTATCGTTTACTTGAAGTTCCGGAAGATAAAAAACTACGTGCTGACCTGGAGAACAAAACACAAAAAGAACTGCAACAAATATTAAAGCAATTCAAAACTCCACACAACACAACAGATACTGAAGACAGAAAGCGATTAATCCGGGCTATCGAAATCCAGACATATTACCAGAAACACGCAAATGAAACCGATTTTCCTGAAATAGACAGTGTGCTCTTT
>JBNJGZ010000206.1:0-3447 GCA_051748065.1 Bacteroidota bacterium | reverse complement strand
AGAGCATTCAATCTTTGGTTGGTGCTCTTTTTTGGTGATTATTATTAAAAAAAACTATTTAGACTATAGGGCATGAAGCAATGTCAAACTATAGCCTGGACTTGCTTTTCGCGATATATTTTTTTAGTCTACAGTTCTTTTGTGAAAATAAAGAACGAATACTATTTTACATCAAAATAAAATTATGTATTTTTGGTAACACGTTAATAAAACGAATATTTTCACTAAAATTGTCTAACTTGCTATGTCCGGAAAGAAGCCCAGTGTTTTCAAACGTATATTTGATTTTTATTATGAAGGATTTAAAGACATGCCTTCCTGGGGCATAAAAGCCTGGGCTTTAATACTGATTAAGCTGTTTATTATGTTTGCCATTCTCAGGCTGTTCTTTTTCCCCAATATTATGTCGGAAAATTTTGACAATGATAAGGAAAGAGCGGATTACATGATTGAAGAATTAACAAAACCCATATCTTATGATTGAAAACATTATGCTCACTGATCTCTCCCTGGTGAATTGGTCCCGTGGACAGTTTGCACTTACTGCCATGTATCACTACATGTTTGTGCCCCTGACTATGGGATTAGCTTTCATAATGGCGATCATGGAATCGTATTATGTAAAGACAGGGAATCCGGAATGGAAAAGGATGACCAAATTCTGGATGACTCTTTTCGGGATAAATTTTGCCATTGGAGTAGCAACAGGTCTTATTCTGGAATTTGAATTTGGCACGAATTGGTCACGTTATTCCTGGTTTGTAGGAGACATCTTTGGTGCTCCGTTAGCAATAGAAGGGATTATGGCGTTCTTTCTGGAATCGACCTTTATTGCTGTGATGTTTTTTGGCTGGAAAAAAGTCAGCAAAAAATTCCATTTATTGTCAACCTGGTTAGTGGCAGTAGGTGCCAATCTATCAGCCCTCTGGATACTAGTGGCTAATGCCTGGATGCAATATCCTACCGGCATGAATTTCAACCCGGATACGGCCCGTAATGAGATGTACAATTTCTGGGATGTTTTTCTATCCCCGGTAGCGGTAAATAAATTCCTTCATACAATCACATCTGCTTATGTACTTTCAGCCCTGTTTGTTATAGGGGTAAGTGCCTGGTTTTTGATGAAAAAACGCCATTATGCTTTTGCAAAGAAAAGCATGGTTATAGCGGCTACATTTGGCCTGATATCGGGTCTTTACCTGATATTTACCGGTGATGGGTCGGCTTATCAGGTAGCCCAAAAGCAACCCATGAAGCTTGCCGCTATGGAAGGGTTATATGATGGACAGGAAGGAGCCGGATTGCTTGTTTTCGGAGCATTGAACCCCGACAAAGAATGGGATAATGATGAGAAGACGATTTATGGAAGAATAGAGGTACCCAAATTGCTTTCTATTCTCGGATACCGTAATCAGGATGCATTTGTGCCAGGAGTGACAGACCTTGTCGAAGGAGGATATGAATATACAGATGATAAAGGAAATACGCAGGTAGCGCTATCAGCTGAAGAGAAAATTAAACGTGGCAGAATTGCACGTACAGCCCTTGGCGATTATAAAGAAGCCAAAAAGATCGAAGACGAGCAGGCTATGGAGGAAAACCTGGAAATTTTCAGGGATAACTTTCAGTATTTTGGCTATGGTTTCCTGAATGAACCGGATGATATTATTCCCAATGTCCCGCTTACATTTTATAGTTTTCACATAATGGTTGGTTTAGGTTTTTATTTCTTATTGTTTTTTGTGTTGGTTTTATTTTTCTTATACAAAAATACGCTACACAAAAAACGATGGATGTTATGGTTAGCCATAATAACCATTCCGTTACCCTATATTGCCTCCCAGGCCGGATGGATTGTAGCGGAAGCAGGGCGTCAACCCTGGGTCATTCAGGACCTGATGCCTACGGTAGCTGCTGTGTCGCGTATTGATGCTACTACCGTGCAGATCACTTTCTGGATGTTTGCAGCTATTTTTACAGCACTAATCATTGCGGAAATAAGCATACTGACAAGACAAATTAAAAACGGACCAAAAACAGGAGGGGAGTAATTATGTTTGAAAGTTTATCATATCTCGCATTACAGCAATATTGGTGGTTTATCGTTTCCCTGCTGGCAAGCTTGTTAGTCTTTTTAATGTTTGTACAGGGCGGTCAGACGATGATTTACACACTTGGCAAAAATGAACTGGAAAGAAAAGTGGTTGTCAACGCCCTCGGACGTAAATGGGAGTTTACTTTTACAACGCTGGTGACATTCGGCGGTGCTTTTTTTGCTTCTTTTCCAT
Source organism: Bacteroidota bacterium (assembly GCA_051748065.1). Classification (GTDB taxonomy): domain Bacteria; phylum Bacteroidota; class Bacteroidia; order Bacteroidales; family PWNQ01; genus PWNQ01. The sequence goes on along the minus strand of JBNJGZ010000206.1, from coordinate 1,159 downwards.
TGTTTTATGCCAGTAGTTTTGGCGGAGCCTATTGGGTGTGGATGGCTATTCTGTTAGCGTTTACCATACAGGCTTTTTCATACGAATACCGGACGAAGCCCAATAATTTTCTGGGGAAACGCACATTTGAAACCTTTTTGTTTATAAACGGATTTTTTGGGACTATTTTAATCGGTACTGCTGTAGGAACTTTTTTTACAGGAGCCGAATTTATTATCGATGATTATAATTTTGTAGAATGGAAAGGTGCTGCTTATGGCCTTGAAGCTATTCTTAATGTGCAGAATGTTGCTCTTGGACTGGCGGTCTTTTTTCTGGCCAGAACAACAGCAGCGCTGTATTTTGTCAAAATTATTGATGACGAGGCGATCGAAGCAAGAGCGCGCAAACAAATTATGCGGAATGCTATTCCTTTCCTGTTTTTCTTTTTGTTTTTTGTTATCAGATTGATGACGCTGGAAGGCTTTGCTTATGATATGGAAACGATGGCCGTATCTATGGAACCGAATAAATATTTAAATAACTTTATGGAAATGCCCTGGGCATTGGCTCTCTTTTTAATAGGTGTTGTTCTGGTATTATATGCGATTTTCAGAACGTATTACAAAGGAGGTTCCCGTGGATTTAATCTGGGAGCTGTCGGTGTTGTTATTACCGTTTTATCCTTGTTTTTGAATATTGGTTACAACGGAACAGCATTTTATCCTTCATCTGTGGATATGCAAAGTTCATTAACCATACAAAATGCATCTTCCAGTGAATTCACATTGACCGTTTTGTCGTATGTTTCCCTGATGGTTCCCTTTGTTATTGCTTATATCTATTATGCATGGAGATCTATTGACATTTCCAGAATTACTCAGGATGAAGTTGACGATAAAAATGAACATTCGTATTAAAAAAAAAGATAAACTATGTATAGTTATACAGCATCTGTATTTTGGCTATTAAGCTGGCCATTGTTGATATTTGTCGCTTTTCATATTACACGTTGGGTGGTGAAAAAGTATTTACCCATAATTGATAGCGATGAGGAAACAGAAAAAGAACAAGAAAATACTGATCCGGAACCACAAGAGGTTTAAGCGATTTAAGATAATATATGAAACCTCCATGGCGAAGCGTTCGGCACACAGGAGAATGATTAAAGGGCTGGACG
>JBNJGZ010000205.1:0-3460 GCA_051748065.1 Bacteroidota bacterium | reverse complement strand
CTCCTGTGTGTCGAAAAAATTGTCGCCATGGAGGTTTCTTTTATTAGATCGAATTCGTCAGGTCAAAAGTAATAAAAACCATAATTTAGCAGATTGAAAAATACAGTATTATTGTAACAATGAAAAATGCTGATCGATCAGAAGGGTTACAGAAGTTTAATAAGTTGTCTTTTGTCCCGTTTCAGGATCAAAGAGAAAGATTAATTCAAAAAACAGATTTTTTATGACAATACGGAAAATATTACTTTTTACAACTAGTATTTGTTTTGCTATACAGCTGCAATCGCAGAATCAGCAAACCAATCCCTGGTATTATCAGATGCCAAATGACACCCTGGCTGCTGCCGGTATTGATTCAGCCCAAAAACTATTAAGAAATATAGTGCCCGAAGAAATTGTTGTCGCTGTGATTGATGCCGGCGTAGACACGACTCATATTGCTCTGCAGGACCACATCTGGATAAACAAAGACGAAATACCGGGCAATGGTATAGATGATGACAATAATGGATATATAGACGATACTCATGGTTGGAATTTTTTGGGAAATAAAAACGGAGAAAATTTACAGGGAGCGCCATACGAATTTGTGCGGATATATGACACCTTGCGTCAAAAATTCCAAAGCCCCCGTTATGATACCATTCCCAAAGGTGAAAATGCGCAACTTGACCTTTACAGAGAAGTGTCCGCTGAATATAACAAGCGTGTGAAAGAAATTAATAAACGTTTATCCACCTACAATAAAATTTTAGAAGGCTATAATGAAGCTTCAAAAATACTCAACAAGCATTTTGACAAAAAGGATTATGATTTAGACGATATCCGTAAATTAGATGCCCAACGGAAAGATGTGGAATGGGCTGTGAATTATTACACCAAACTGGCCGACCGGGGTATCAGTAAACAAAAAATAGAAACAAGAGTAAGAACAGCACAATCGGTTTTAAAAACCAAATTAAATCCGGATTATCACCCGCGAAAGATTATTAATGATAATGTGAAAAATATCCGTGACAGCGTTTACGGCAATAATGATGTTAATGGGGGTACAGCCTCACACGGAACTGCCGTAGCCGGGATTATCACAACAAACCAGAAATACAGAATTGGATTTAAAGGAATCGCTCCTAAAGTGAAAATTATGCCTGTGCGGGCTATTCCCGGTGGAGACGAATGGGACAAAGACGTAGCTTTGGCTATACGATATGCCGTAAATAACGGTGCTGACATTATCAACGGTAGTTTTGGAAAAATGTACAGCCCGAACAAACAAATGGTCGATTCAGCTATCCGCTATGCCGCCAAAAACGATGTACTGGTTGTATTAGGGGCCGGAAATGACCATAAAAATAATGATCTGAAGCCGAATTACCCCAATAAATTCTATGCCGACTCCGGCATTGCTCCTAATGTTATTTCGGTTGGCGCAACCAATCATGACTCACTTCACAATATGGTAGCTTCGTTCTCGAATTATGGAAAAAGACACGTTGACATATTTGCTCCGGGGGTAAATATTCAGGCATTAAACACCAGAGACAGAACACGAAAGATTAGCGGCACAAGTGCTGCGGCTCCTGTTGTTACCGGTGTGGCTGCATTAATTAAAGTGCATTATCCTGCCATAAAAGCCCGGGATTTAAAAACAATCCTGATGAAATCCGTAACTGACTATTCCGGTTTAGACGTAAAAATCCCCGGAAGTGAAGATACATTCAAAGACTTTGACGAAATCTGCACTTCCGGGGGAGTAATCAATGCCTACAAAGCTGTTTCTCAAACTAAGAAGCTCTTTCGCGAAGGCAAGCTATAAGTTTTTAATAAATATATTGATAATCTCTGAAAGAGGAATTATCCACTTTATACCAATTGGAATTACTTCCGTTTTCGGCCCATTTATAAAACTTCAAATAGCCTTTGACGATACTGTTCTTCTCAATCATATAATCGAAACTATCATAAAAGCTTAATGCCCACGGATAATTATCCTCCGTTTCATAGGATTTTCCTGTTATTTTGCTATTTTGAGCTTGCTGAATTGAATTATAAATCGAATTATCCGTATCATCATCATTGGTATTAAAATAACTTACATCAGCTAAATCCGAAGGGGTTTGCCCGGGCAGGTGAATTTCTCTTCCCCGGCCTTCGCCGGAAACATTAGCAATCAGATACGGATTAAAGTCCGCTATACTTAAATCCCAGGTCGAAACGGGTGACCCGCCGGCGGGTTGTCCATTTTGCATAAATTCCATAGAAACCATAAGTGTTTCAGGCTGAACTGAAGACATGCCGGGGTCTACATTTATTCCGGTTCCTCCACCCGGATGTTGCAATACATCATAAATATCATCAAAAACAATAACATTCAGGTTGGACTGATTGGCTTCCGTACCATTCGCCGAAATGTTAAATACCGGATCATTCACCTGATATCCCGTAACATTATGTACATCATCAGGATCCACAAAAGGAAATTCAAATGCAAATGCATTATGATAGCCCGCACCTGCAGCCCGAACCACAATCTCTGCATTGACCTCCACTACATGATCATTGGCGTCGGTAACTGTTTCGAACTGATAATCCAATACCATATCATTAAAATCATAATCTCCTTTCGAAGGCCATAAGTCCTCATAAGCCAATGTTCCATATCCTGATGCCGGATAAAAATTTCTGAAAGCTTTGTTTGGATCATTTGGGAAATCATCTTTATTATCTTTAATTCCGTCACCATCCGAGTCATTGCCTTTTTTATCTTGTGTAGACGGATCAAACGGATTGTAATCCATCACTTTAAGCTTTCCTGCATCGGCATAAGAAGGTATAACAACCGGGTAGTTGTCCCGGATAGCCGGCCCTTTATAATAAACGCGTTCATCATCAACAATATAAATTGCAGAGCTGTCTAATTCCCGGTCTTGTGGAAGATTAACAGTAGTTTCACTTGTAGTTTTCCAGTCAAAATCGTCTGATACATTAATATCTTCCATTTTTTCAGGTGTCATGTCTACCTGGTCATCATCTTTGTTACAGGCTGCAAATAAAACACCAATTGCGAGTAAAAGTAATCCCAATTTTTTCATAATCTTTCTTGTTTTCTAAGTTACTAAAAACTTATAGTTATTATAGTTGTAATTGCAAAGTAACTCTAATATTTACTATATTTAATGATCAAATATCATACCACAAACAAATCACATTAACAGTCAACAGGTTACTAAAAATCCAAAATCTCAAAATATTCCCATTTATAGAATATATTCCCAGGTCAATATTCAATTCCTATGCTGTTTTTTCAATCTATCTTCATCTTAAATTTTCCACAAAGATACGAGGCAAAAAAGCAAATGTCAAAATCGAGTAGGTAGGGGGATTACTCCCCCGCCCTCTCACACCACCAAGCATGCTCTCGCACTCGGCGGTTTTAGTTAATAGTTTAACTTTTCGTAAT
>JBNJGZ010000204.1:0-3482 GCA_051748065.1 Bacteroidota bacterium | reverse complement strand
AAAACCTGCTTATAGGTTTTTTCTTCCGGATAATCCCAAATGACATGCTCAATCAGTCTTTTCTCCTCATCATATTCGCTCTTTTCTTCCCAAACCGGCTTATTCAGATTCTCCTCATACTTTTTCATGGAAATCAAATTATCATCATCATAGTCCCATTCCTGTATCTCCTCCACTTCTTCATCTTCATCCATGAGTGTCTTTTTGACTAAGTGTCCTTGCGGATCATACTCATAAAGTATGGTATCTTTACTCCCATCCTGATAGTGAACAAACGAGCGGGAAAGCTTGCCCTCGTCATACGTATAAGAATTATGCTCGGAAAGTGCTTCATCATAAAACAGCTTTTCGTCAACTAGTTTCCCGTTATCATATTCGTATTCATATTTCCGGTCAATGTTCCCGTCTTCAAGATACGTAATGTCCAAAATCAAATTTTCATTGTCATCAAATTCTCGATACGCGGTTTTGAATTTTGCTTCCTCGCGTGGTTCTTTGTTCTCGCCACGCAGCGAATATTCCGTTTTATAGAGTGTCTCTGTCTTGCGTTTCTTTGTCATATAGCTTGTTGATTTATCTAAAATTCGGTTGTACTTTCAATGTGGTCAAATTTACTTAAACTAACCTGCATCAGGAAAATATTTTCTTACTTTTTACTATTAAATCATGGTACAGCCTTTACAAAAACAATGTAAACAGAACGTAATCAGGTGATAACAAAACATAAAAAACCTTAATCAGAAGGACACAATGATTAATAACACGGAACAAAGGCCGGGAAAAATCAGAAACTATTGGCCATGAAATATTTTCTTTTTTGTATTCCCGTCTGGTACACCCAAACGGATTTAATATTGACATTAACAGGCTGACAAAAAAAAGAAAAATCAATTGTTTTTTACATACTATTTTTTTACTAAATTTGTAAGGCACAAAACAAGCCAGTAAATCAATTAGTATCTGTCAATAAAGTCGAGTGTTTGATTCAGAATGTTCCAGATTAAAGCCTGCCCCGCATTTATCGGGGGCTTGCGAAGTGTTTAAAAACAAGGAGCCCCGATTGTAACATCGGGATGACTGTTTTAAATACGAGCATAACGCAGAAATTGGACATTATGGACAAACACTAATTATCGTCAAACCTAAACTTAAATATATTGTTTAACCAATTCATTCCATTATGAAACGAAATGCTTTAATTCTTATGAGCGTATTATTTGCCGCGCTGTCCGGATGCACGGACGGCAGTAAAGATCAACCCAAAGTAGAATACCCCGAGACCAAAAAGGTTGACACCACCGATGTTTATTTCGGGACAGAAGTTCCTGACCCCTACCGGTGGCTGGAAAACGACACAGCACCTGAAGTAGAAGACTGGGTGGAAAGACAAAACGAAGTTACCTTTTCTTATCTGGAAAAAATCCCTTTCCGGGAGGATATTAAAAAAAGATTAAAGGACATTTGGAATTATCCAAAGTATTCCGCTCCTTCCAAAAAAGAAGGAAAGTATTTTTACTTTAAAAATGACGGACTTCAAAACCAAAGTGTCTTGTACATGACTGAGGATTTGGATAAAGAAGGTGAAGTATTGCTTGACCCTAATAAGTTAAGCGAAGAAGGAACCGCTTCCCTTTCCAATTCCAAATTATCCGACAACGGAAAGTATCTGGCCTATGGTATTTCAACCGGAGGCTCAGACTGGAGTGAAATGTATGTCATGGATGTAAATACAAAAGAGAAATTATCCGATCATCTGGAATGGGTGAAATTCTCCGGCATTGCATGGAAAGATGATGGTTTCTATTACAGCCGTTATGACAAACCTGAAGGCTCCAAATTGTCAGCACAAAATGAATACCACAAGATTTATTATCACAAGGTAGGTACTCCCCAATCCGAAGATAAACTGGTCTACTGGAATTCCGATAAACCAAAACGGAATTATACCGCAGGAACTACAGAAGATGAACGCTACCTGCTAATGTATGAATCAGCCGCCAGCCAGGGAAATGCATTGTATTACAAAGACCTGGAAAAAGAAAACGATGAGTTTCATAAACTGGCCGAGGGCTTTGAATACGAACATTCGGTTGTAGACCACATTGAAGGAAAATTCATCGTAAAGACAAATTACAAAGCTCCGAAGTATCGTCTGGTGTTAATCGACCCTGACAATCCCGAGCCTGAAAACTGGAAAGACTTAATCCCTGAGCAGGAATCCGTATTGCAGATGGCCACTATTGCCGGAAATAAACTTGTAGTAGAGTACATGGTAGATGCCAACAGCAAAGCTTATGTGCATAACATGGACGGAGAGAAACTCCATGAAATCGACCTGCCGGGCATTGGCTCTATGGGAAGCTTCCGTGGTAACAAAAAAGATAACGAAGCATTCTATACATTCTCCTCTTATGTGATGCCTTCAACTATCTACCGTTACGACATTGAAGAAAACAAATCCGAAATATTCCGCAAGCCGGAAATCGATTTTGACAGCGAGAAGTATGAAACCAAACAGGTTTTTTATAAAAGCAAAGACGGCACCGAAATCCCGATGTTCATAACCCACAAGAAAGGACTGAAACTGGACGGTGATAATCCCGTTTATCTGTATGGTTACGGCGGCTTTAATGTAAGCCTGACACCCGGTTTCCGCATCACCATGATCCCTTTCATGGAAAACGGCGGTGTCTTTGCCGTACCTAATCTTCGCGGTGGTGGCGAATATGGAGAAGAATGGCACGAAGCCGGCACTGAAATGCAAAAACAAAATGTCTTTGATGACTTTATTTCTGCGGCTGAATACCTTATCGATGAAGATTATACAAAACCGGAAAAAATTGCTATTGCCGGTGGTTCTAACGGCGGGCTACTGGTAGGAGCTTGTATGACCCAACGCCCCGACCTTTTTGGCGTAGCTTTACCTGCTGTTGGCGTTATGGATATGCTACGGTATCATAAATTTACCATCGGCTGGCATTGGGCCGGAGATTACGGCACAAGTGAAGACTCCAAAGAAATGTTTGAGTATCTTTACAACTATTCTCCCCTGCATAACCTGAAAGACAGCGTGGAATATCCTGCTACATTAGTTACTACAGCTGACCACGACGACCGCGTTGTGCCGGCGCATAGCTTTAAGTTTATTGCTAAACTGCAGGAAAAACAGGCCGGCAACGATCCCGTGCTGATCCGCATTGAAACCAAAGCCGGACACGGCGCCGGGAAACCGACCGATAAAATTATTGAAGAGACAGCAGATAAACTCTCATTTATCTTCTTTAACATGAATGAAAAACCATCATTTGAATAACTCTTTTTCATAAACCCAAAAGCCGCCTGAATTCCGGGCGGCTTTATTTATGTAGAAAATATAACTACTAAAAAAAGGGATGCCTTTTGCGGCATCCCTTTTTATTTCCTGAACAACTATTTAAAATCTGGTAATACGGTCATTTTATTGCAATTTCGTAGATATTTGT
>JBNJGZ010000203.1:2168-3484 GCA_051748065.1 Bacteroidota bacterium | reverse complement strand
TATCAGATCATGGGAAAGGAGATTTCCGATCCACAACAAGTTGAAGGAGACATTCCGGCTATTCCCGGTTTGGGCATTTTACCCGTCAAAACAGTTTTATCGCCGGAGAAAACAACAGAACAATGCACCTTTTCATTCCTGAATAACGATCAGATTTGCAGAGGATACGAAATTCACATGGGAGAGACGCATAGAGAAGGAGGAGAAGCTCTTTGTTCTGTTCACGGGAAATATGAGGACGGCTGTTATTTGAATTCAAAAACCTGGGGAACATATATTCATGGAATCTTTGATAATTCAGCTGTGATTAACAGGGTGCTAAGAGAAAATAACTCCACAGAAGAAGCCCCGGATTTCAATTATGAGGCATTTAAGCAGGAACAATATGACAAACTTGCCGGCCTTGTGAGGCAACATACCGATATGAATTTAATTTATAAAAACCTGAAAGCAGAGTTATGATCCACGGGCACGGCGATGACGCATACAAATATAATAAACCCCTTGTAGCTGATTTCAGTTCCAATGTCTGGTTTGAAGGGCCATCATCCGATTTGTTAAAACATTTACAGGAGCAACTTCATAATGTAGATCATTATCCGGAGCCAGGGGGAGAAACATTACAACGGAAAATCGCTGATTTCCATAAGCTTGAACCCAAGAATTGCCTTGTCGCCAATGGTTCCGTAGAGGCATTTTATTTGATAGCATTGGCCTACAGAGAAAATAAATCATCCATCGTAACACCCTGTTTTTCAGAATATGAAGATGCCTGCCAAATTCACAGCCATGATCTTCAATTTGTAAAAAATACTGATCAGTGGGAAAAACAAGTCAGTGGAAAACAACTTGTGTGGTTTGGCAACCCAAATAATCCGGATGGAAAAGTAATTCAGCCTGATGTCCTGGAAAGGCTGCTAAAGGAGCATCCTGAAACAGTTTTTGTTGTAGATGAAGCTTACGGTGAGCTATGCGCCGAATTTCAATCTGCCGCTTCATTGATACCCGCTTATCGAAACCTGTTGATCGTGCGCTCGTTTACGAAAAGTTTTGCAATACCCGGTTTGCGTTTAGGTTATGTGTTAGGCGGCGAATCTTTAATTGAAAAGCTACGTGAGCTTAAAATGCCATGGACAGTCAATAGTCTTGCTTTGGAAGCGGGTAGGTTTATCATGGACCATTACGATGAATTGATGCCTGACAAGAACAAAGTGAAGACTGCCTCAGAGGCTTTTCAACGTCAACTGAAAGCTCTGGAAGACAGCTTAACCATTGTTCCTTCACAGTGCAATTATTGCCTGATAAAACTGAACGGT
>JBNJGZ010000203.1:0-2068 GCA_051748065.1 Bacteroidota bacterium | reverse complement strand
ATCATAATTCCTTTAATTGCAGGTTTGTTGCTGGACACCCTGATTGGCGATCCACGATGGCTTCCGCACCCAATACGTTTATTCGGGAAAGCGATTGCCGCAATGGAACGTCAATTTAACAAGGGCTCAGGAAAAAAATTGAAAGGATTTTTTATTGCCATCTTTTTGGTAATTGTAACGGGGGCAGTATTTTTAGCTATAATTGTGTTTGTTGGAGAATATCCCGTTATTTATTACCCTGTTGCATCTGTCTTTGTCTTTTATGGCCTTGCCAACCGCAGTCTGATTGATGAAGCATTAAAAGTAAACAGAAAACTGAATAACGAAGGACTTTTATCTGGAAGAGAGCAGCTCTCCCAAATTGTAGGCAGAGAAACTTCAGAGCTTTCAGAAAATCAGGTTCGCAGTGCAGTTTTGGAAACCTTGTCCGAAAACCTGAGCGATGGAGTTATTGCACCTTTGTTTTATTATTTTATCGGGGGAATACCGCTTATGTTTGCTTACAAGATGGTAAACACACTGGATTCAATGATTGGCTATAAAAATGATAAATATAAGAAATTCGGCTTCTTTGCTGCTAAGCTGGACGATGTGCTGAATTACATTCCGGCACGAATAACCGCATTCCTCATTGCTTTGGCCGGATTTAGCGGCAGAGCTCTGCAATTTATCCGTCGCTATGGCAACAAACACAGCAGTCCGAATGCAGGCTATCCTGAAGCGGCCCTGGCAGGAGTGTTAAATTGCAGGTTTGGCGGCCCGAATTATTATCACAATCAATTAGTGAATAAACCATACATTGGAGCGTATGAGAAGAACCTCGGCAATAAAGATTTGTTTAAGACTATAAAGATTAATATTCTTGTGGCTTTAATTTTTTCAATGTTATGCATTCTATTGTTAAACGCTATATCATAACCGGCGGGAGCGGCTCCGGCAAATCTTCCATTATAAAAGAATTGCATGCCCGAGGTTACGCTTGCTGCCCGGAAATTTCACGCACGCTTATAAAAGAACAACAAGCGTGTGGCGGAGATTTATTACCATGGGAAAATATGGAAGGTTTTGCAGTTGAATGTTTCAACAGGATGCATGAACAATTAAATAATCAACCTGAGCAACCGGTATTTTTCGACCGGGGCATTCCAGATATCATTGCTTACCTAAAAAGCCGAAACCTGCCGGTTCGTTTTGATTATGCCGCCTATGCTTCTTTTTACAATTCAATTGTGTTTATATGCCCGCCCTGGAAGGAAATTTTCGTTAACGATCAACAGCGCCCCGAATCGTTCCATGAATCAAAACATATCCATCAACTTTTGCAGAAAGTTTACAGGGATTTAAACTTTAGAGTTATTGAAATCCCCAGAAAACCTGTAAGTGAAAGGGCGGATTTTATCCTGTCTCACATAAAACCTGAAAAATAAACCTTTGCTTATCGGATATTATTTTTTAAATTTAAGATGAGAGGTTTTTTTCATTGAAAACAATTTCTCGTTTTTATAGTATTAATAATATGGATAATAGGAGATGATCATGAATAAGCCGTTAAAAATTATCTTAATTTTGGTTGGAGTAGGTGGTTTGCTCTTTATTATTGATTTGTGCAGTCAGGAAGAAGATGAATCTCAACCAGTACAAACCCTGGAAGTTACAGCTACTGCATACAATTCTTTGAGAGGCCAAACATTGGGTAATCCTACAGAGGCTGCATGGGGAGATACTTTAAAGCCGGGAATGAAGGCTGTTGCAGTTTCCCGTGATCTAATTGATTCTGGTTTGACTTATGGAACTAAAGTGAGAATTGACGATCTACCTGGTGAATACGTGGTCAGGGATAAGATGAATGCCCGATGGACAAAGAAGATTGATATTTATATGGGTACTTCGCGAAGTAAAGCTATGGAATGGGGAAATAAAAAGGTTACTATACACTGGAAAAAAACAGAAAGCAAATAACAGGGAAGTATCTGAGGTTTAAAGTTTAAGGTTTGATGTTTGATGTTTGATATTTGCGGAACATATCGAAATCGTAAAGTAACAATTCAACAATAAAACAATAGAATTA
>JBNJGZ010000202.1:0-3501 GCA_051748065.1 Bacteroidota bacterium | reverse complement strand
CGATCAATTTCAACCCGATACAAGTATTCGTTTTAATGAATCGGGTTTCATCAAGAACAAATGGAAAGAATATCTTTTTGGTAATCAAAGCATCATCCGACGCATGACGGAAAAAATCGCCCCCGGATTTGTGCAAAATCTCCGCAAAAATCCGCAATGGCAAAAAAAGGTAAAACAATTGCGCCGGCAAAATCTGGATAGACCGGAAATGAGCAAAGAACTCAAACAGCGTATTATAGATGACATCTATAAAGAAGATATATTGAAATTTCAGGAATTAATTAACCGAGACCTTTCACATTGGCTAAAACCTTAACACATTGAAATTAAAAAAACTCCCCGTATATTACCGGTATTTCAAAGAATACCTTCGCTATAACGATATCACAAGTATTCGTGATGCTGCCCGCTATGAGTTATCCCGCCGGGGTAGCAAAAGAAACCGGTTAATCGATTGTCGTATAGGAAAAATACATACCCGTAAAGGAACAAATGATTTTCAATTTGCTAACTACTTCTATGAATGGAATGTAAAACGTTTTATTCTGCAACATCATGAACCTTTTTCTTATTTCTTTGATATCGGTGCCGGAATAGCAGAATACAGTATGATCATGGGCAAAAAAGGGAAGAAAACATTTGTTTTTGAACCCATCAAAAGCAGCTATCAAACAATTAGCATGAACGTAACCACTAACAAATTACACAACATAAATGCTTATAACTTCGGCTTAGGAAATGAGAATATTCAAACGACAATGATTGTCAATCCGGTAAATACAGGAGCATCGCGCTTTATAAAGCCAGGTGACTCCATCCCTCCTGATTACAAGCTCGAAAAAGCAGAAATTCGAAAACTTGATGACATTATGCCAGACATGCATATAGATTATCAGCAACCAGTACTTGTCAAAATTGATGTGGAAGGAATGGAAGCTGAAGTCTTAAAAGGAGCCGAAGAATTTTTAACTAACTGCCAATATGTTATGTTAGTTATAGAAGATACACATTGTGGGTTTGAAAATATAGAACAAGTACTTCAAAAGATCGGAGGATTTGAATTCGGCCGGGTTGATAATTTAAACCTATATGCCATAAAAAGAGAGCAGCCAAACGAATAAAACATTCGCTATGAATACACTAAAAGTACTGTTTTGGATCTTCATTTTTATTGTTTTCTATGCTTATATCGGTTATGGAATATTACTTTATTTTCTGGTTCTGTTAAAACGAAAATCAAAACAAAAAACCGCTAAACATCAACAAGCCGGTTATGAACCCGAAGTTACTCTTTTAATCACAGCATTTAACGAACGTGACTTTGTTGATCAGAAAATGAAAAACACCTATTCCTTACAATATCCTAGGGGAAAATTAAAGGTCGTATGGTGCACGGATGGTTCCGATGACGGGACACCGGAATTAGTAAAAGAATACCAGAATGTGCAGGTCTTACATAAGGATGAGCGCAAAGGGAAAGTCCATGCCATGAACAGAGCGGCAAAACAAGTAGACAGTCCAATTATCATCTTTTCTGACGCCAATACCGACCTGGGAAACGATTCAATCCGGCGCATTGTCAACTTATTTGCAAATCCTGAAGTCGGCTGTGTTTCCGGAGAAAAACGTATCTACAGCAAAACAGAAGATTCCGCTGCAGGTGCCGGCGAAGGAATTTACTGGAAGTATGAGTCTACATTAAAAAAATGGGACTCCGAACTGTATTCGGTAGTAGGAGCTGCCGGGGAGTTGTTTGCTGTGCGCAACGAATTATTTGAAGATGTTGAACCCGACACCTTACTGGATGATTTTGTCATCTCTATGCGTATTGCCATGAAAGGATACCGCATTCAATATGATCCCGAAGCTTATGCTATTGAACATGCCTCAGCCAATGTTGGAGAAGAATTAAAACGAAAAGTACGGATTGCTGCAGGTGCCATACAGGCTATCGTCAGATTAAAACTACTTTTAAATATTTTTCGCTACGGCACACTGTCTTTTCAGTATATTTCTCACCGGTTACTTCGTTGGACCGCAGCTCCCCTGTCTTTAGTTTTTATTTTTCTGATCAATTTGATTTTGGTCATTGAAAACGGATTGCTGTTTAACAATCTTTATACTTATCTGCTGGCAGGACAAATCGTCTTTTATGCTCTCGCAATTACCGGATGGCATCTGGAAAACAATCAGATTAAATTTAAAATTTTATTCATCCCCTATTATTTCTTTATCATGAATTATGCTATGTTCCTGGGATTATTCAGGTTTTTGAAGAAACAACAAAAAGTAACATGGGAACGTGCAAAAAGAAGTACATGATGCTTACCTTTGCAAAAAAAAACATTGACAACAAGAATACTTTCCCTTTTAATTTTCATTTCTGCGGCTATCACGGCTTTTGGGCAGAATGTCTATTTTGACAGTTCGACAAAAATTATCAATCAAACCAATACGAATGTTTCTCCCGGAGATACTATCTTTCTGGAGTCTGGTTCTTATGATTTCTTGTTATTTCAGGATATTCAGGGAGATTCACTAAACCCAATTACAATTACTAATTACAACGGGGAAGTTGAAATTAATAACGATCATTATTTCGGTATCAGCTTCCAGCGTTGTCAATATATTCATCTCACCGGAACACACAAATATGGAATACGCATAAAAGAGGTAACCAATGGTGCCGGTATCGGGATATCTCAATTAAGTAACTATTTTGAAATAGACAACATAGAAGTTGCCAACACCAAAATCGCCGGTATCATGTGTAAAACGGATCCCAATTGCAATTTTAATGCAACCCGCGACAGCTTCCTAATGGAAGATATCCATATCCATGACAACTATATTCATGATACCGGCACTGAGGGGATGTATATTGGCAGTTCGAATTATTTTGGTAAGGTTGTTACATGTAATGGAAAAGACACCCTCTTACTTCCTCATTTATTAAAAAATGTCAGTATCCATGACAACCTGATAGAACATACCGGATGGGATGGTTTGCAGGTAAGTTCAGCCATAGAAAACTGTGATATTTATGGTAACAGAATATATTATGACAGCCAGGAGGAACAAGCTTTTCAGATGAGTGGTCTTATTGTCGGCACAGGCTCCGATTGTGATTGTTACAATAACCGGATAGCTTATGGGAAAGGGATCGGTATTGAATTTTATGGCACTGGCGGACAGCGCATTTTTAATAATATTATTATCGAAGCCGGAAAAAGTTATTTTCCAAATGACCCCACAAAAGAAAAATATGGGATTTATTTAAGTAAAAAAGAAATTCTTGATCCGGACAGTGCATTTTACCTCTATCATAACACCATAATCCGGCCCAAATCGGATGGGATACGTTTTAACATGAGCGAGCACGAAAGTGCAGGAAATAAAGTGCAAAACAACATTATTATAGATCCCGGTGCATACAGTTATTATGAAGACCTGAATACCTTCCGTACCGGCAATGATGCTTATGTCTTCTTAAAAGACACC
>JBNJGZ010000201.1:0-3503 GCA_051748065.1 Bacteroidota bacterium | reverse complement strand
ATGATCCCGGTCAGTTATGAAAAAACATCCATGTCGTTAGGCCTTTCTCCGGGAAAAACATTTTTTAAAGTATCGCTACCGCTTGCCAGACATAGCATAATAAACGGTATGATCATGATGTTTGCCCGGGGAATGAGTGAATTTGGAGCTGTTGTAATCATTGCCTATCATCCATTAACCATCCCAACATTGATATTTGAACGTTTTGGCGCTTTCGGACTTGATCATGCCCGTCCTATTGCTGCCTTGTTCGTATTGATAGCATTAGCTGTTTTTATTTTATTAAGATGGTTCGCAACACGAAAGAATTATGCTGAAAGTTGAAAATATATCGGTTCATACGGATAGCTTCCGGCTAAAAAACATCTCTTTTTCAATAGCACAGGGGGAATATGTAGTTCTGGCCGGACCTTCAGGGGCAGGTAAAACCATGTTACTGGAAACACTGGCCGGTCATCGCAAACCTAAAAAAGGAAATATACTGCTGAACAACAAGAATTTAACACAATACTCTGCAGACAAAAGGCCATTCACCTTATTGTTCCAGGAACTTGCCTTATTTCCTCATCTTAATGTGGCTGAAAACATAGGTTTTGCCATCAGAGGCAAAAATAAACAAGCGATCATTAACGACTTAGCCAGTCAGTTTTCTATTGCACAGCATTTAACTAAAAAGATTTATCACTTGTCAGGAGGTGAGAAACAGCGGGTTGCTCTGGCGCGCGCCTTAGCTACCAAACCGGATGTTTTGCTATTGGATGAGCCACTGACTTCTCTGGATAAACCGGTAAAAAATGAACTAATCCGTATTCTTTTTCGGCTAAACCAACAGGGCCAAACAATAATCCACGTCACCCATGATGTTCATGAAGCCATCAACCTGGCTGATAGAACCGGGATATTGCAAAACGGAAAACTAACGCATTTTTGCAGCCCTCGTGAGCTAATAAAAAATCCCGGGGATTATTTCACGGCCTCTTTTCTGGATTACGAAAATATCCTTCCTCTTGAGGGACTTGAAATTCCGGAAAAGTACAACCCTTCAGCTTATGCTTACATCGCTTTTAACTCAAAAAATATTGAACCCGGAAAACAAAGTGGAAAGCTCCAAATCACAGGAAGACTCATCTACAGGCCCTCGGGGCAAATGTGGCTGGAAAGTGCTTTAGGATTGGTTAAAATACAGGAAGCAGATCATTCCGGTGTCCAGGATGGACAACAAACTACAATAAGCATTGATTATCAAGGCATTTTATTTTTAACGTCTTAATCTACATTCGACTGCATAAAAAGCTTTTGTTTTGAAGGCTCATAAGCCAGTAAATTACCAAATCCGGGCATCTCTTTAAATTTACAACCATTGTCCACATTAATCGCCTTATCTTTATTCATAATCTGACTTTCAATTCTATCCAGCGGAAATGGCGTATGTCCGTGAACAATAATTTTCCCATCTGTTTTTGTTAAATCCGGCACCATCTCGCGCATCCACAACATGGAATGAACATCTTCTTTAAAATCTGCTCTGTTAAAGTCAAACCCGGCATGAACAGCTATATATTCCTCCCCTTCGAAATATAATGCGGTTTGTTCTAAAAATTCATAATGATCTTTTGGGAAATCTGTAAAAGTTTCTGCGGGATCATCATAGTCAATCTGCAAGCCATAACTGGCAAGCGTGGTGTCTCCGTGATTCATCAACCATAAACCCATTTCTTCCGGATTTTTTATCGCATTGAGTAACATCTGTTCATGATTACCGCGAAGTGCAATGACTTCAAAAGGTGCATAATGTTGCAAATTCAGTATAAAATCAATTACACCCTTACTGTCGGGGCCACGATCAATATAATCGCCAACAAATATCAATCTGTCGGAAGGTGCTGGGCAAAGAACATCTTCCACAAATTTTTGTGTTGTTTTACTACATCCGTGTATGTCTCCTATAACAAAATCACTCATAAACTAAAATGCAAATTTTTGTTTCTTTTTCACCAGATACTTTAATCTGTATCCGGGATGATATTCATATTTTGCATATAGATCAACATCATATTTGTCAAGATGTTTTTGCGTAATCAAATAAAATCCATCCGGCTCAAAAGTTGTTTTAATGGGTATCAGATCTTGTTTAAACCGCTGAAGATAAAAGTGCGCCGTATATTTATGTTTTATTCTCCCATGATAATCTATCGTATTAATTTCCGGATCAAAAAAACTATACAAAGGCTGTCCTTTAGTAATTTCAGCAATTTTCCGCGACTCATCCACCACAACATTCATATTGCTCTGATGGCGTTCCATACTAACAATGGAATTATAACCTATCCTGCCCACAAGCATTACCAACACAATAATATATATCTGCAATGATGGGTTTCTAAAATATTTGTACATCAACCCGGTAAGGACTAAAATGATGGCGATTGTCTTAACAAGCAAGCCCGGAATATTTTGAAAATCTTTCAAAAAATTGAAAACCATAACAGCCGGAATGGCCAGGATAATAACTCCTGAAATCACCCACAAAAACCAGGAAGAAATTTTTTCTACAAGCTTATATTCCTGCCGCACAAATTGGTCTACAAGCGGTGCCAGTCCTAATGGAATCAGCATTAGGATGTACCTTGGGTAAGAAATTGGCGACAACCAATAAACCAAAATATTAAATAAGAATGCCAACACAAAAAACCACTGTCTCCGGTCTTTACGAATATCTTTTCTGACGGAACGGCTAAACAACAATAACACGAATAATGACCAGGGTAGAAAATGAAAGATTAACTCAAACGGATATGCAAATAAATGCCCTAAAACTTCTCCTATAGGATTAGCAAATAAAGTTCTTGAGCCGCTTTGAAGAAAAAGGGTTGTCAAAAAATCATCTAACATCCCCGGATTCTTCAAATAATAAGCATAAAAGTAGCTACCTACTAAGACTATAAATAAACCGATCCCGGCAAAATGCCACCGGTTAAAAAATGTTTTTATGGATTTATTCATAATAAGTACGACCAGAAGGGTTATTCCCTGAAAAGGTATTACGGGAAGACCTTTTAACATAAATCCCACGGCTGCTAATAAATAACTAAGAAGAAACATCTCGCGGTATTTGCGTCTTCGAAAAAACTCATACAAGCAAATGATCTGCAGAAAAATCACCCATGAAAAGGTAATATCGATCAATCCATGTAAAGATTCATAAAACAGAACACGGCCTGAAGTGAGAAAAAACAAGGCGGTCAGTAAAGCTGTTTCTTTACTGTAATGCCGTTTCAGATAGAAAAAAATTGTAGCTGTAAATCCTAACAGCGATAATACCATCGGAAGACGCAATACAAACTCACTGGCACTTCCGAATAAGTTAAAGAAGAAGAGTATAATCCAGTTATACAGGGGCGGTTTATTAAAATAATATTCCCCTGCTGTAGTCGGTGTGATTAAATCGCCCTGAAATTTCATATCCAGCGCCACCAAACCGCGCAGTCCTTCATCATCAATTA
>JBNJGZ010000200.1:0-3514 GCA_051748065.1 Bacteroidota bacterium | reverse complement strand
TTACCGTAATTTTTTCAAAAAGAAATCTTCTTTAAAACACACAGACAAGGAATATGTATAATTCCAGTCTCCATTTTCAGTATTCACAAAATTTCCCCAGGTTACACTGATGTCCACACTTTCAATAAGCTGCCGGCTATAGCGAAAATCTGCTGTTATCATACGGCGTTCTTTCTTTCCGTGAGTTGCATCATTAAGTGCAATATTCTGAAACATCGGATACCCCAGAGGGGAATAAAATTTATAGCCATCCCAATAGCCCACTCTGATCCTGCTAAATTGAGATTCCAATGAAGCGAAAGGATATAATGCATTTCCGTTTTTAAACAAATGAACATCTTTATTGGATAAATCGTTGTAGCCCAAATAAAGAAAGTTTACTCCCACGTTGCGGATAAACCGGTCAGAAAAATTATAACCAAGTGTAGCTCCTGAAGCATAATTAAAAACTGAAGTAGTAGGTAATCCTGCATCATTAATTTGTCCACCTTTGTGACGCAAAAGAAATTCCAGAGGAATATTGAGTTGTATACCCGATTCTCCTGAAATTACTTTCCAGCTAAAAGAACCGCCTGCAGAAAATTTCTCCCGGAAAGTATCATTAGGATAAATAAACTGATCCCAGTCCAGCCAGATATTTCCATAAAAATTTGTTGTATCATACAAAAAGTTGAGACCATTCTGAACGTATGCATCAATTTTACGTTCAACGCTAAATAAAGGATTCATCATGCGATGTGGATCTTTTATTGAATATGATCCTAAAGTCATTGATAAGGCCGGATTAAAGCGATAGCGCAAACTAAAATAAGGATTTACTTCCCTGAAATCTTCCCTGCCTGTATATTTTAATGCGTGAACACCTCCCTTAATTGTAAGTTTATCCTGAACTTGATATTTAACAGTTGGGGTAATATGAAATCCAAGTAACGTATAACCATCAGCTAAATCAGAAAAAAATTCATTATTTCTAAAGAAGTTCTTATTATCAACCTCCAGAGAAAGTTTTTTCTCTGCAGCTTCTTCCGCATGTTGGGCAGAAACTGTCATGAACAGGACAAGAAAAACGATAAGAAACGTATTAAATTTAACAATCATAAAACCTGAATTCGTTTAAATCGCATTTTTTGGTTGTCAGTGCACCAATTAAGAAATCATCCTTTTCTGATCAGTTGGTATATTCTGTACTTTGCTAAAACCATCAATCATCGTAATAAACTTATTTACAAAATATTAAGACACCCCTCTGTTTCTCCGGGCAATTCATTACCCAATTCCATTTCGAGGGGCTAACTTACTATTTTTTTTGGGATCAATGCAGATTATTCAGGAAGAATCAAAACATAGCGGGAACATCAAATCAGGACAGAATACACATAATTGCATTGCAGAAATCTGAAGCTAATCTTGAAATTGATTTATGTCTTTGACTGTATGTAGTTTACAACCATCCAAACGTTCAAAACAAGAAAGATAATTGAAAGAAACAGGGAAGTAATTTATACATAAGGTTTTTGAACTCTATTCGAGCGCCACTTCAAAAGATCGTCCACCAATTTCGGTCATTACAACTTTGTAATTTCCGGACGGATCCAGCCTCTTATCTTCAGGCAGATTAAACTTCAATTCGGCTTCTGCACCCAGCGGAATAACCAAACTATTAGCTCCGGGCTTCACCTGATTAACATTTATATTGGAAATTCTTGATGTATTCATATTTTTCAGATAATGATCATCAAAACGATGAATCAGGTTTCCGTTTTCATCCAATAGTTCCACTTTAATTATAAATGAGCCGTAAGCTTCAGGCCCTTTATCACGAAAAGCTGTAAAGGCAAACGAATCATTGCTGTTAATCTTTAACTCAGACAATTCAATCCCGGGTTTTTTGGAATAATTATGAAGCGGTCCCCACAAACCTCCGTGATGAACCTGATTCATGCCAATAACATAGACTAATACAGCAATGGCTGCGCCATAAGCCAGACGTTTAAAGCCTTTGCTTTCCACCTTAAAATCCGGGATAGCAACCAAACGCCACCAACGATTTTCACTTAGTCCCGGATGCATCTTCATCAGCCAGGAATCTAACGTAAAACTACCTCCACCATAAAGTGCAAGCATGAGGCCGGAAGTTACCAACAAGGATGCAATTTGCCATTCATCAAGACAAGTCGGGCCTAACCAGCCGGAAGTATGCATCAGACCAACAGCCATACCAACCAGGAATAATCCCGTAAAACGGGAAACAATCCCCAAAAGCAATAAAATACCCAGTATTAGCTCTGAAATAGTAAACACCCAGGTAAAGACATCCAAATGTACAGGGTTTTGAACGAGATACTCCAGTGCTGTGTTAAAAAACCCGTTTGAATGAGGATAAAACGTATTAATCTTATGCCCTAACCATTCTTCACTTAAAAACTGGTGCTTTTCGGGTGCAAGAATAAGGCGGCGATGAGCTGCAGACAAGAACAACCAGCTACCTACCAAACGTATTGGAAGGAATATGGCTCCGATATATTTCCTTGTTTGTAAATTCATGCCCGAATAACAAATTTGCTTAAATTTTGTTTTTTCCGAAATAAATTCAGAGTTGCCCCTGCCAGACGGACTCTTTCGGGAACCATTTTTTCATATCCGGACTCTCACGAAACAATCCATACACAGCAGCCCCACTCCCTGTTACAGAGGCATAGACAGCTCCATAATCATATAGCTTTCCCTTTATCGTATTGATGTGAGGATATTCCACAAGCAAATAATCTTCAAACTGATTCCGGATTTTATACTTCCATTCTTCCGGGTTATCAGCAGGAAACTCCCAACGCTTAGGAGAAGGCGCTGCGTTAATATTCTTGTAAGCCTCCGCAGTGGAAACATGCAATCCGGGTTTGACGATTCCAATATGATAACCCCTAAGGTCTGCCTGTGTCTGGGCAAGCAACTCCCCTTTTCCGGCGACAAAATGAGGTTTTCCATCAATAAAAAACGGGCAATCACTGCCCAGTTTTGCAGCAAGCATCTGCATGCGCTTTATGCTTAGGTTTAAACCGGAAAGTTCACTTAAAGCTAAAATTGTATAGGCTGCATCGGCTGAACCTCCACCCAAACCGGCACCGGAAGGAATATTTTTATGAAGGTGAATGTGCACCGGGGACAGATCGTACTTTTTTTGCATTAGCTCCCATGCCTTTACAACCAAATTTTCGGAACCATCAACATCTAATGAATTGCCCGACTGGCTGAATGAAAAACGCTTATCCGGAGCGGGAATTATCTCCAGAATATCATACCAGGGAACTGGCCATAAAATGGATTCTATGTTATGGTATCCATCCTGACGGGAAGCTATTACATATAAACCAAAATTAATTTTAGCATGAGGAAATTTTATCATAGCATTTTTATAAGATTAAAATTTATTAACCAGAAGTTTAGGTACTCACCACAATTCCACCGGGGATTTCTCATAAGTTTGTCCTGGTACAAAAATACGATTTCATGAACATAA
>JBNJGZ010000199.1:0-3568 GCA_051748065.1 Bacteroidota bacterium | reverse complement strand
AAGTTTTAACAAACCCGACTGCAAATACAAAAAATGCGTGATTTTATCTCCGCTTCTGACTAACTGTTCACCGGGTTCCATAACAACTTCTTTCTTATTAAGGTGAACACAAGACAATTCTTTTTTCCCCAACGATTCAAATAAACTGGATCGCAGAGGACAATACATACAATTTGTGGGCGTTTCTACTGATTTCATTAGTGATATTTATGCGATATGATATTTATCATACTCTAAAACTTAACCTGGCTTTTGTTTTTGCGTTAGTATTGTAACAACAAAAGATAGTTAATAAATGTTACATTAAAATTCGAACAACTATAACTATTTTATTCATGCACAAAGATGAAAAAAAATAACATATAAAAAGGTTCATACCTGATAACATACGGGGAACCGAATAAAATTTAGAATACTATGAAAAAGATACTCATTTTAGGTGGCGGAACAGCCGGCACAATGATGGCGAATAAGTTAAGCAAAGAACTGGATAGTTCTGAATATGAAATCACCATTGTAGACAAAGACAAAACGCATTACTATCAACCGGGCTTGCTCTTTATTCCTTTTGGGATATACAACAAGCATGATGTTATTAAACCCAAAGCTAATTTTTTTCCACGCGATGTAAAAGTTGTTTATGGCGACATTGATTACATCGATCCTGAAAACAATCAGGTTTTTATGCAAAACGGCCGCAAGTTAAATTACGACTGGATGGTATTGGCTACAGGCACAGAAACACGTCCGGAAGAAACGCCCGGTTTGAAAGACAAATTATGGAACAAAAAAATATTTGAATTTTACACCCTGGAAGGTGCAGTAGCTTTGCGTAATTTCTTCAAAGACTGGCAAGGCGGAAAAATGGTTTTAAACATAGCTGAAATGCCATTTAAATGTCCGGTAGCGCCACTGGAATTTGTCTTTCTGGCCGATACCTATTTTACAGAAATTGGTATCCGCGACAAAGTAGACATCACTTATGTAACCCCGCTTCCGGGAGCTTTCACAAAACCCAAAGCAACAAAAATGCTGGGCGAGTTAATGGAAGAGAAAAACATCAAAGTAATTCCGGAGTTTTATATGGAGCGCGTTGATAATGACCAGCAAAAAATTATTTCTTACGATGAACAGGAAGTTCCTTTTGACGTTTTGGTGAGCATTCCGACAAATATGGGTGCCGATGCCATTGAGCGCAGTGGCATGGGAGATGACCTTAATTTTGTACCCACAGATAAGTACACGCTGCGCTCGAAAAACTACGAGAACATTTTTGTTTTAGGTGATGCTGCAGATATCCCTACTTCCAAAGCAGGCTCCGTAGCCCATTTTGCTTCTGATGTAGTTTTTGAAAACCTGATGAGTGCATTGGAAGGTCGCGAATTAAAAGCAAAATTCGACGGACATGCCAACTGCTATATCGAAACAGGTTTTGGGCAGGGTTCTATCATTGACTTTAATTACGAGACAGAACCCTTACCAGGAACATATCCTTTGCCGGGTGTCGGACCTTTTGGCCTGCTAAAAAACACCAAAACAAACCACTATGGCAAAGTGATGTTCCGCTGGATATACTGGCACATACTGCTAAAAGGAAAAGAAATGCCGCTGGAATCGCAAATGTCTATGGCCGGCAAAAAAACATCGTAAAACAAGGGACAAGTTATGGAAAACCAAAATATACAAGATCAGATAAATGATCTTAATAAAAAAATGGATCAGGTCTTAGACTACATTCATGAGCAAAAACAGCGCAATGAAGTTGTAGAAGACCTGGCTGAAGACCTTTCTATCGTCTCTCGCGATGCCTACAAAAGCACTGTGGAAGAATTGGATCAGCAAGGAATTGAAGTGGATATTGATGAAGTTAAAATGCTGGTATTTAAATTCATGCGGAATATTGACAATATCTCGTCTGTAATCGATTCATTTGAAAGCCTTAATGACCTCATTAAAGACGCCGGTCCGATATTGAATGAAGTAGGAATCGATGCGATAAAGAAATTGCATGAATTTGAAGAAAAAGGTTATTTTGAATACCTTAACGAGTTATACAAACTTCTTGGTAAGATTCATGAATATTATTCCGTTGAAGATTTAAGAGAGCTAAGCCAAAATATTGATAAACTTTTCAATATTATGAAAAACCTGTCAAGTCCGGAAGTGCTGACAATGGCGGAAAAAACGACAGCACAGTTAGCTAATATGAAACCGGGAGAAGAAGATAAAAAATCAACCTTTGGATTGCTAAAGGAACTTAACAAGCCTGACACTCGCCAGTCACTGGCATTTTCCCTCAGGCTCCTTAAGACAATCAGCAAGGAACTACAGAATGGAAATCACCAATCAAAATAATATAAAACAACAAAAAACAACAATATTATGGCAACACAAACAATTGCAGGAAAAGAAGTTGATCTGAATGAAGATGGATATCTGACAGATCACACCCAATGGAATGAAGACATAGCAAAAGAACTGGCAAAAGAAGAAGGTATAGAATTAACCGATGAACACATGAAGGTTCTGAATTACCTTCGCGAAAAATATGCCGAAGGCGAATCGTTGTCGATCAGAAAAGTAGGCAAATCCGGAATTGTAGATATCAAAGGCTTATACAAGCTTTTTCCCGGCGGACCTTTAAAGATTTCATCACGTCTGGCCGGAATTCCAAAGCCCCAAAGCTGTGTATAACAAAAGAAAGACTAGATTTTAGTTATTGAAACGAGCCTTGTTTTTACAGGATCACAGCAATAACTAACAAATGAATATACCTACACGAAAAACGATCTATTATGGCAAAAGAAGAAAAAAGAAAACTGGATAAAGTACTGATAATATGCTCTAAGGGTAATCTGGAAGATGTTTACGCGGCACTGGTTATGGCTAACGGAGCCGTAATGGAAGGGATAGAAGCTAAACTGTTCTTTACTTTCTTCGGTTTAGATGCCCTTATCAGCAAACGGCAGAATAAGCTCAAAACAGCTACAGTTGGAAATCCGGCAATGCGTATGCCCGGCGGTGCACCATTCCCTACATTGCTTGGTGCATTACCCGGCGTGGAAGCCGGTGTTTCATCTATGATGAAAAAACAAATGGAAGAACTGGATGTGCCTCCTGTAGATGAATTTTTGGATATGATCACAGCCGGCGGCGGCGAAGTTTTTGCCTGCCAAATGGCTTTCGATATGTTTAAACTGAAGCGGGAAGACCTCAGCGAGCATGTAAAAGACGTGATTACAGTCGGACAGCTCTATGAAATGGTAGATACCGACAATACACAAATCGTTTTTACATAATCCCAAAAAATTAAAAGAATCCATCGGTTTTTGCGATGGGTTCTTTTTTTATTTAAAAATGTGATTAGCACAAAGCTGCGCTCGGCGTAAAGCAACTCTTAACTTTACTTCACCAGCAGCTTTTTCGTAACTGCCGGTTTCTCATCGGTTTTTAATTCCAATAAATACATGCCGGGAGACAGATCGTTTCTTTCATAGCGAATTTCCTGCCTATTCTCATATTGCCGTTGCTCTATCAACTGCCCGGTGGTAGTTAATAATCTGAGCCG
>JBNJGZ010000198.1:0-3586 GCA_051748065.1 Bacteroidota bacterium | reverse complement strand
ATCATAAAAAGGACAGGTATTCTGGAAGCAATATTCGACCGGATATTCCAAAAAGCCAGAAGCATGAAAGGTTTTATGGGACGAATGATGCTGCTTATTTCCACTTTCTCAGCTTTTTTGAACAATACGCCATTAGTGGCTATTATGATGCCTTATGTAAACAACTGGTCAGAGCGGAACAATATCTCTCCCTCAAAATTACTCATGCCCCTCTCTTTTGCTGCAATACTAGGCGGTTGCGCCACCCTGATAGGAACTTCGACCAACCTGATTGTTAGCAGTATGACTGCTGACCAAACTATTATAGGAGATGTCCGTCAACTTAATATTTTTGACTTTTCAATTGTAGGTGTTCCAATGATTGTTGTTGGGCTCGTATATCTCTACTTTTATAGCGATAAGTTGTTGCCGGAGAGGAAGGACGCAATGTCTGATTTTTCTTCTAACAGACGGGAATACCTTGTTGAGGCACAGGTTCGAAAAAACTCGCCCTTAATTGGAAAAACAATAGAAGAAGCAGAACTTAGAAATCTCAAAGGGCTGTTTTTAGTTGAAATCTTAAGGAACAATTACCGCATAAAAGCCGTTTCACCCGATGTGATTCTGCAACAAGATGACATCCTTATATTTGCAGGAGATACACGGACAATAGCCGAAATGGTAAATGCAAAGTCAGGGCTAACCCTTCCTTCGGTTGGGATGATGTACAAAAAGAAAAAAGCAGAAGTTGTGGAAATTGTCATTTCGCAGAACTCAAGCCTTATAAATAAAACTGTAAAAGAAGTAAGATTTCGGGCTAAATATGATGCTGCTGTAATCGCTGTTCATCGCAACGGAGAGAAAATAAGCGGAAAAATTGGCGAAATCGTATTAAAACCGGGCGATGTGCTATTGCTGTTCACTGGAGAAGATTTTGTCAACAGAACAGCACATACTCACGATTTCTATTTTATTTCCAAAGTTCGTGATTTCAGGAAAGTGGAAGGATACAAGGTAGCCATTATTTTCGGCGGATTATTTGCCGCAATTATGCTATCAGCATTTCATGTTATTTCTCTTTTTATGGGGCTTTTAGTTATCATCCTGGCAGCTTTTGTCTTCAAAATTGCTAATCCGAAAGATCTGCCAAAAGCCATTGATTATGATCTGGCGCTGATTATCGTTTTATCACTTGCGCTAGGTGTTGCAATGCGCAAGTCCGGTGCTGCAGATTTAGTAGCAGACACCATTATTTCTATTTTTATGCCCCTGGGAAAGGTAGGTCTATTATTCGGGATATATCTTATAACATCATTTCTGGGAGCCTACATTGGAAACAAAGCCGCTGTAGCAATAATTTTCCCCATTTCTCTTACAATGGCAGCCAATCTCGATTTACCTGCCATGCCATTTATTTTGGTGGTTTCTTTTGCTGCTGCAGCGAATTTTATGACGCCAATTGGTTATCAGACAAATTTAATGGTTTATGGCCCGGGAGGTTACTCTTTTAAAGATTTTTTCAGACTTGGTTTTCCCCTGACAATCATATATATGTTTGTCTCAATTGCTATTTTACGAATAATGTATTTTGCTTAAAACTAATCTTATGGATAATACGAAAAGAAAAGAACTATTAACAACAGCACTAAGCGCTGCATTAGATGCAGGCAAAACTGTGAATGATGTCTACAAAGAAGCCGATTTCGAAATTGAACAAAAAGAGGACGAAACCCCGTTAACATTAGCAGATAGAAAATCACATGAGATAATAAAATCTCATCTTGGAAAAACAGAATACCCTCTACTCAGCGAAGAAGGGAAGGATATTGCATATAATGACAGGAAAGACTGGGAATATTTCTGGTTAGTTGACCCTCTTGACGGGACTAAAGAATTTATTAAAAAGAACGGAGAATTTACCGTAAACATTGCTCTTGTTTATAAAGGAAACCCCATTCTTGGTGTTGTATACGCTCCATACGTTGGCGACCTCTATTTTGGAGAAGAAAGTTTTGGTGCATATAAGGTAGAAAACTTCAATGGAATAGAAGATTCCTTTAAGAACCTCAATGATTTAATGAAGAAAGGAATGTTTTTGCCAGTATCCGAAAACAGGAATAAACTTATTGCTGTAGCAAGTCGCTCACACATGAATGATGACACTCAGGCTTACATTGACAAACTAAAAGAAAAACACGGTGAAGTTGACTTTATTTCTAAGGGCAGTTCCCTCAAAATATGTATGGTGGCAGAAGGCAAAGCAGATGTATACCCTCGTTTTGCCCCAACAATGGAATGGGATACAGCTGCCGGACATGCTGTGGCAATTTCAGCTGGTTTTCAGGTAACCGAGAAAGACGAGAAAACTCCTTTAACGTACAATAAAGAAAATTTAACAAATCCATGGTTCATTGTTAAAAGCAAAAAGATATAGGTATAATAATTCTTAAAAAATACTCAAAGAAAATTTATTTTTTGAACAAATAATGGGACATGATAAAAACTTCGTTGTTGGCCACATATCAGCTCTTGGAGCTTACTTAATTTGGGGAGTACTACCCATTTACTGGAAACAACTTGACCATGTCCCTGCCTTTGAAATTCTTGCACATAGAATCTTCTGGGGTTTTATTTTCCTTCTATTGCTCAACATCTTTTCAAATCGAAAAGCGTATTTTCAATTACTAAAAGATAGAAAGAAACGCAACTCAATGTTTCTAACTGCTGGATTAATTGCCATCAACTGGATGGTTTTTATTTACGCCGTTACTTCGGAGCAGATATTAGCGGCAAGTCTTGGCTACTTTATCAATCCTCTTGTAAGTGTCTTTTTGGGTATCATCTTTCTGAAAGAAAAGCTAAATCCTTTAAAAAGCGTTGCTATTCTCTTTGCATTGATTGGTGTCGCCTACTTAGGGATCAATTATGGAAAGCTCCCGTGGATTTCCCTGAGTCTTGCTTTATCATTCGGATTATACGGGATGTTCAAAAAGATTTTCAACCTCGATTCGATTAACAGCATCATGATTGAAACCATGACACTATCAGTCGTAGGAATAACCTTTCTGTTCATTCTTGGAGTTAACGGGGAAGGGCATTTTCTCACGCATTCATTGAATACAGATATATTCCTTATTATTTCCGGAATAGTGACCATGCTACCTTTGTTTCTGTTCGCTGAAGGAGCAAGAAAAATACCTCTTTCCAGCGTCGGTTTTTTGCAATATTTTGCCCCTACCCTTATGTTTCTTATTGGCGTGCTAAAGTATAAAGAACCCCTTACAACCACCTATATCATAAGCTTTCTGTTTATCTGGACAGGATTAGCTTTCTATTCAGCAAATTTGGTAAGAAACCGATACAAGCGAAGAGCTTATAACAGAAAAAGAGCATCCGGGAAAATTGATTAATACTTGCTTATCGAAATTTTTAGGAACTTAAAATTTCTCAATAATTGAGGGAATATCAAGTAGATAACCTGCAAAGAGAAGAATAACCGCAACTAAAATCCACCTGACAAACCCGCTTCCTTTTGATATAGCCATATTAGAACCAATAATTCCGCCAGCAATATTCCCGATGGCTGCAATCAATCCAATTCCGTAAC
>JBNJGZ010000197.1:0-3640 GCA_051748065.1 Bacteroidota bacterium | reverse complement strand
TTTTCTAAAGTTAAGTGTGTCAAGCATTGCTGTGTGAGTACTCAAATATCCGCTCCAGCACATTCCCATAGCTGTGAACACAGCGATCTCATTTCCGGTAATAATACCTTCGGCTATAAATGCCTTTACCAATGAAAGCGCAGCACCCACGGCTCCCAATGAAGTGATCGGAAATGCAATAAGTTCCGGATTAGTAAATCCGAAGAGGGCATAAAAAAGCCAGTTTAGATAAGAGGCTGCTTTTGGAAGAATAGGCACGCCCTCGTAAGCCAATCCCTGATAGCCCACGGATGGATCATCCGGACCAAAGGTTATGATCATAATGATCGAAGAAATAATCAAAACGCCGGGAATAATCTGTAACCCGAGGTTGACCCCTTGTTTCCCTCCATCAAGCAGTGAATTTAAAAACCGTTCAAAAGTACTGCCTTCTGTTTGAAATGTAATTTCTTCAGCTTCTCCTTCTGCTAATTCCTGCGGTTCTTCTTCAGGAAGAATTTTCCTGATTTGATACTGCATAAGACGGGTGGAAACGGCAGCACCAGCGATGGCGCCAAACAAACCGATCATAGCGGGGCCGAAATATCCGAAACGGGACATGAATGTTAGTACGATCAGGCCCATGCCAAAGGCTGTGCCGAAATTCGTTAACGAAATTAATTCATATTGCTTAAAGTATTTTTTAAAGCTTTTATCGCTTGAAAGACTTATAATTGCCGGGTTATCGGAGAAAAAGGTCATGAGTCCGGCCAGTGATGCAACTCCGGGTAAGTTAAAAATGGGGCGCATTAAAGGACGAAGAATGGTTTCCAATAAGCGTACAACACCGAATTCGATCATTAATTTTCCCAAAGCGCCGGTTAATACAGTTATTCCCATGATGAAAAATACTGTATTCAACAAAAGATCGTGAGCCGTATTCATTAATGTATTTAATAAATTCGGTAAGCCCATCCGGCTGCCCAAAAAGCCAAAAAATCCCGTGAAAAGGACTAAAAAGATTATGGCTTCATATTTTCGTTTTATTATTCGCTTCATTGCCAGTTGATTAAATGTAAAAACCCGTTGTTCTTTTTAATCGAACAACGGGTGGCAAAATTATAAGAGTTTTTAATTTAACAAGTAAAAATCGAATCTTTTTGTTAATAAAATAACAAGAATAGGAAAAGCTTTTATATACCTTGAATTGGGCTTTTGTGGTCTTATTGTAATTGGTCAATGATGTCTTCGAACGACATTTTTTGCTGCTCTCCGGTCTCCATATTCTTTAAGGTCAGTTTTTGCGATTTGAGCTCTTCTTCGCCGGCCATAATCACATAAGGAATGTTATTGGAGTTTGCAAAATTCATTTGTTTTTTCATTTTTGCCGGTTTGGGAAAGAATTCTGATTTTATTGCATTGGCACGCAATTTCTGTACAATTTTTATTCCCTCTTCTTCTGCTTCCTCACCAAAGTTTACAACCATTACCTTTATCGCCTGTTCGCTCCCCGGCGGAAATCGTTTTAATTCTTCCATAACATCAAAGATGCGCTCAGCTCCAAAAGATATACCTACGCCGGAAACATTTTTCAATCCGAAAACGCCTGTTAAATCATCATACCGGCCGCCGCCACAAATAGAACCCATTTCCAGCTCTGTAGTAATGACTTCAAAAATAGCTCCTGTATAATAATCCAAGCCACGTGCTAAAGTTAAATCGAGTTCCATACTACTTTGAATGTCCATTAATGAAGCTTTACGAAAGACCTCTTCTGATTCATCTATTCCCTTGAGCCCGGTTTCAGAATCTGTAAGAAAAGATTTCAAAAAGTCTGTTTTGTCTGCAAGACTACCATTGAACATCAACACAGGTTTCAGCTTTTGACAAGCTTCTTCCGGCACACCATTTTCTTTCAGTTCTTCAAAAACCTTTTCAATACCTATTTTTTCTAATTTATCAATTACTACGGTTAATGTTTTAAAGTGTTCAGGAGCTCCTATTGATTCAGCAATACCGTATAATATTTTCCGGTTATTAATCTTTATCGTAACTTTTATATTGAGCCGTTGAAATACTTCATCTATAATTTTAATTAGTTCAGCCTCACTAAAAAGAGCGTTCATGCCTATAACATCCGCATCACATTGATAAAATTCACGGTAGCGTCCTTTTTGGGGCCTGTCGGCACGCCATACCGGCTGTATCTGATACCGCTTGAAAGGAAAGCTAATTTCGTGTTGATGTTGGGTTATATAACGCGCAAAAGGAACAGTCAGGTCATAGCGAAGTCCTTTTTCAGCTATTTTTGATGTTAAAGAAGAGGAGGTTTCTTTCGCGAGGTTGTCACTTTTTTTAAGGTAATCACCGGAATTCAGGATTTTAAATAACAACTGGTCTCCCTCTTCGCCGTATTTGCCCGTGAGCGTGGAAAGATTTTCCATGGCCGGTGTTTCCAGAGGCTGAAAACCATAAAGTTGATATACTTCCCTGATGGTGTTGAAAATATAATTGCGTTTGTGCATTATCTCCGGACCAAAATCGCGGGTCCCTTTGGGTATGGATGTTTTCTGGGCCATAGCTTGAATTTTGCAAATAAGATGCAAAGATAAAGAAGAATGTTTAATGTGAAGGAATGGTTACGCTGTTTAATTAGTGCAGAGTTAAATTAAATACGGACTGTCTATTGCAACTGCGCAATCAATTGTTCCAAATATTTTTCTGCTTCTTTATCACTTTCCTTTGGAGCCCAGGGAGCAAAGGTTTTATCATTATCCGGATCCCAGGGGCCGTCTTTTACTTCATAAGCAACAGAGTTTTTTTCAATGCAAATTAAGTTGTGCCAGGTTCCGGGAGGTAACTCGATACCATAGTTTCCCGTTTCAGGCCCGAGCATTGTGGCGCTTTTAACCGTTCCGTCGTCATAAAAAGTAAATAGAGCAATTTTCCCTCTCAATACCCAGAATGCCTCACGTTTGTCCGGGTTTTCATGTTTGTGGGGAGGAATATACGTTCCCGGTTCCATAGCATTGAGCATGCGGTGCATTGGGTCATTGGCTTCCTCGTGAAAATTAAACGTGCTTCGTAGACGGCTGGAAGCTTTGGCTTTTGCATTTAGCTGGTCTAAAAAGTTATCATCTATAGTTATCATAATTTAATACCTTTCTGCAAAGATATTTTTTTTGAGATTGAATATTGTGTAGGCTCTCTATTAAATCAAAAGTAATTTTCCAAATCATTTTTATGTTTATCTAAAGCCAGAGATGGTAAACAGGAATCCATTTCCTTGTGAATATCAGGTGTTTTATGAATAAGAATGAGTCTGATCAAAAAAATTGGGAGTAATGCGGCTTTAAAATGAATTTTTCTACCTTTGGCCTTGCAAAATTAAGCTAATGCAGTTTATCAGAAAATTATTCATTCGAAGGCCAATTGATTATTCCGGCTCGCTTGGCCAGATCGCCTGGCAAAAATTTAAACGCAATGGTCTGGCGATGTCGGCCTTTAGTTTTATTTTGCTTGGTGTTTTGGTGGCTGTGTTAGGGTATTTACTTACTCCTGATAAGACTCATTTTGCCAATGACCAACATTTGGAACTTTCAGCAGCCTCCCCCGGGTTTGAAGTGGACATGCTAAAAATCAGAAAAAACCGGAATATTGA
>JBNJGZ010000196.1:0-3643 GCA_051748065.1 Bacteroidota bacterium | reverse complement strand
TTGCCCATCAGATCAACTATATCGGCAAATGTTTTGTAGTTGAATGCAATGTAATAATCAACCGGAATTTTAAAAAGATTCTCTATGACACTCATGGAAACTTCGGGGCCATATACATAGGCATGACTCAGTTTTTCAAAACGTTCCGGCCGGGTTTCAACCCGCAGGTCGCGTGGAATAGATAAAGCTGTAATCTTGCCTGTCTTTGTGTTGACCAGGAGAAGCAACACTGCATCTGAACGTCCTGGATCATCCATGCCATCAGTCCCTTTCAAACCTTCCCGGTCTATACCGAGCACAAGAACAGAGATCAGGTCTTCGCCCGTTTCAGGAATATTTTTATTCCGGCGAATCTCTTCTGTTTCACGATAAGTTTCTTTCCAGACATCGACTGTCCCTCTGTAGGCATATACACCATATAAGATTGCTGCAATAATTATTACAAGAAGTGAAAGAAGAATGATCCTGGATATTTTCATTAAATATGATTTATTAGTTATTACATTTTAACTGACAAAAATACGCAATATTATCTTTTCTATGATATTCAAATTGCAATTAGTTCACATTGTAAATGTTTTATAAAACGAAAGTTGGTATGGGATAATTTTCTGTTTCAGTCAAGTTTAGTGACGTTTCTTTTATAATTACCCCCAGTTAATTGTCCGGGAATAAATGGATTTTGAGAATAAAGAGGAATTGCAAATTTTGCCTTGCAGGAATTTTGGAATAAAGGATCCCGGAATTACCATGCAATAAAAGGCCGTCTTTCTAATGACAGCCTTTTATTAATCCCATTAATCCAATTTTTTCTTTACCAGGCGAAATCCATAGTTGTTAAAAGCATAAGAAGGCGCGCTGCTTCCTCTGTTGGAAACACGGCAAAATGAACCGTAATACAACCAGCTTCCACCGCGAATCACCACGCTATTTCCACGCTTCGGACCTTTTGGGTTGTTCTGAGGCTCCGATGGATAATCTCCATACCAATCATTACACCACTCCCAAACATTTCCACTCATATCATATATTCCAAGTTCATTAGGCTTTTTGGTGCCAACCGGATGAGAATGATCCCCGGAATTACGAACGTACCAGGCAATGCTATCAACATGATTCGCTCCGCTATAGATTGTTTCTTTTGATTTATGGCCTCCCCTGGCTGCATATTCCCATTCTGCTTCTGTGGGCAAACGGCCTCCGGCCCACTCACAAAAAGCTTGTGCCCCACTCCATGTTACTTCAACTACAGGATAATCAGCCTTACCTTCTTTTGGCACAAATTCTCCGTTGACATATCGGACCTGGCAATGGCTGTTTCCTATATGAATAAGTGATGTCCTGCCATCACGACCATCAGATGATATATTCTGTTCATTAAGAAATACGCAGTACTGCTCATTTGTTATCTCATAGCGGCCAATTGTATAATCACTAAGTGTTACTTTATGTACTGGTTTTTCATCTTTGTCACACTTAGGTTGTTCTGATGTACAGCCCATTTTAAAAGTTCCACCTTTAACCTGAACCATATCAATAAAGGGGTTCGCTCTCAGTTCAATTTCAGCCTGTATTCGTTTTAGGGAATCAATCTCTTTCATGTTCCAGCGAATTTTCTTTTGCTTTCCTGGCTTAACATATAACCCGACATCACCACTAAGGTGTTTTTCGGGAACTTTTGACATTGAATCTGTCCCTATGTCAGAATAAACTTCAATTCTTGCCGGTTCTGAAGCTTCTAACTCATAATTGATCACCATTTTTTTATTTTGCAAAGAGGAAGACATATTTTTTATTTGTTGTGCCTCCACAGAAGCAACTAATAATAAATGTATAATAATCAAATAATATTTTGTCATAGCAGTCAAAATTATTTTGATAAAAATACAAAAAAAGGCCGGACAGTCACCGTAAGGCACCCTTAACAGAAGCCATTCTCTTATAAATTACTGATTCCCTTTCATCTCCGGCCACACTTACAACTCTCAGATGAATTGCCTTTTTCCTATAACTTTGGGTCCCATCACGCTTTAATAGCTTAGGCGGCGGAGGGCTTTTGAAGTGCTGTTTTCATTCTCCATAAAAAGAAGGAAATGATTCGTTAAGTACTTACTTTAAAATTTAGAAATAAAACCTGAATTTCAAAATATATTCAATGGTAAAAAGATGGAAGGGAAGTTGACTAAACCATATAAATGAAATATATTAGTCCCCTCTAAAAAGGAAATTAATTTACCAAACGCTGAAAATCATATAGAGTTTTTTTCAGGCCAAACTAATATATTAGTAATATTTAATTGATATAAAATAATTATAACCGTTTATTCCTGCTTATGGAACAAAGAGATTATATATTGCGCGAAATAGAAAAGATCCGTATTGTATTGCAGGCATTGTATAACAAACTAACAGGAGGTAATACCGATAATCCACCGATTAATGAAGCTTTTGAGGAGGTTAACAAACTTTTCATTACAGATACACGGGTGGATCTTAATACCCTGTTAAAGTCCGACAGCAATCAGTTTGATAATATCTTTAAGAAAGAAAACGGTTATGACGAAGCCAATATTGAACAGTTTGCCGATATACTTGCAGAGATGGCCAAAAAAGCAGAAGGGAATCTAAAAGAACAACTCAATCAAAAGGCTCTTGAAACTTATGAGTATGTCGATGCCTTAAGCAATAGCTTTTCTTTTGGCAGAAAAATGAAAATGGATGCTTTGAAGGAAGAATTGTAATAATGCTTGCATCTTCACAACTAACGGCCAACACCTAAAAAGAATAACTGTTAGCCGGCAGAATGAAGGATACAGAGGAAGTTACTGAAATAGCGACAATTATTTATAAGAATACTGTAAGGTTGAGCATCCGTTAATTGATATAAGTATTGAGCATTTATAAAAATTAATTTTTGAATTGCCCCCCTTTTCATCTTTTTTGCATTTTTTGGGATTTCAGTCGTTTTGATTTCTTCACCAACCTCCTCAACACAATTGTTTTTCTTCTGAAAGTGAACAAAAAAGCTCCACATTTTTTTGTGAAGCTTTTTTGGTTCCGGGCGCTTATCAAACAATAAACACCTAAGTAAACTAAGAAATACTAAATACTTCCCATAATAAATGGGCGAATTAAAAAACAATTAACTTGTTGCTCCTTGTGTTTCACCTTCAAGCGGGATAGAAAAATAAGCTATGATATGGATAATCCATGCAGCCAAAATGACAAGGAATCCTAAAAAGAAAACAATTATTCCAATAGCACCTATAAAATAAAGCAATCCTGCCGTTTTGAAAAGTTTGATGCCAGTTTGTTCGAATAGAGAAACCAATGCTTTATATACAAAATAAAGTCCAACAATCATTCCGGCAATGATAATGAGGGCTCCAAAAATTGTTAAACCGCTTTCAAATACCAATCCTATAATGTCCTGATAATTAGAGTAATCAAATCCATCTCCTGATACTGTAAATAATGCTGATCCCACTGCAACGGTTATAATAATACCGCCTATTATGTTGCCTGCAACCTGAACAATGGTACCAATCAATGCATTTTTAAAAATATCAGGCTTTTCATAAAATTTTGAAAAATAGTAATGTGAAATCACTAATAATACCAGAGCTGCTATTCCGGCCAATGA
>JBNJGZ010000195.1:0-3660 GCA_051748065.1 Bacteroidota bacterium | reverse complement strand
GATACTGTAATAAAATCCTTAGCCTGTATTATCCATGCATTAAGCTTAGATTCCAGGTAAGCAGCATGAGATTTTCTCAGCAAAAACTTTAAACAAATTATCTTTCTTATGGTTAATACAGAGCATGACTCAACTGCCTGACCATATTGTGATTTTTGACGGGGTTTGTAACTTTTGCAACGCTTCGGTAAATTTTCTGTTAAAACAAAACAAAAAGCGGGACCTTTACTTTTCGGATTTGCAATCTCCGACAATTCAGGAATTATTAAAAAACGCACCTGAAGACATCCGGAGTTCAGACAGCATTATCTTTTATTCCCGGGGGAAATGGTACAATAAATCTACTGCAGTATTGGAAATAGCCAAACATTTAAAGTTCCCCTATAATAAAGCCGTGATTTTTCAATTTATCCCCCAAAAACTTCGGGATGCAATTTACAATCTGATTGCCAGAAACCGATATCAATGGTTTGGCAAAAAGTCTTCCTGCAAAATTCCTACAAAAGCAGAAAAAAGACAATTGCTTGAAAACTTTTTATAAAGTCACTTGTTCAGAAGTTAAACAAACTTAACTTTTGATTCATGTCCATATCAACCGAAAACTTTATAAAAACGATCTATCAGTTGGAGGAATCTCCGGCTGTAAAATTGAACAGCACTGAACTTGCAGCAAAGCTAAAAATCAGCAAAGCTGCTGTAACAGATATGCTCAAAAAGTTAGGGGATCAGGGTTTGGTGGTCTACGAAAAATACAGCAGGCCAACACTGACAAATGCAGGAAGAACGTGGGCGTTAAAGATCGTCAGGAAACATCGTCTTTGGGAAACATTTTTGGAAAACCATCTGAACATTCCCTGGGAAAAAATACATAACGAAGCCGAAAAGCTGGAACACGCCTCCTCCGATTATTTAACGGACCATCTGGAAAAATTCATGAATTATCCTTCGATCGACCCGCATGGTGATCCCATACCTGACAAATCGGGAAATTTGCCATACATAGAAAATCAGTTACTCCTTGCTGATGTAAAAACTTCCGGAAACTACCGGATATCGCGCATCACTGATCATGACCCAAATCTGATCGAATTTTTAAAGAAACACCACTTAGGCCCCGACAGTCAGATAAAAATTAAAATATCAGACAATCAATTCCCCGGGGTTATCTTTTATAAAAAGCAAAAAATTAAAATTACCGGAAACCTGGACAAAATGATTTTTGTTGAACCGCAAGAATAATAAGAATTATGGACTATACTTCTCAAGCAATATGGACCGCCTTCGCCTTAACGCTTTTTGCCGGACTCTCAACGGGCATAGGAAGCGCTTTGGCTTTTTTTACCAAAAAGACAAATGAAAAGTTTTTGGCTATAGCTCTGGGCTTTTCGGCCGGGGTAATGATCTATGTTTCTATGATCGAGATTTTTGTAAAAGCAAAAGACTCGCTTGTAGAAGGGCTTGGACTTCAAACAGGAAGCTGGATCACAGTAATCTCATTTTTCGGAGGCATCGCCATAATAGCCATCATCGACAAACTTATTCCTGAATTTGAGAATCCGCATGAAATAAGAAATGTTGAGGAACTCGATGAGAAGACCAATCTACGTAACAAAAGACTAATGCGTATGGGTAAATTTACTGCCCTGGCGATTTTCATCCACAATTTTCCGGAAGGTCTGGCGACATTCACAGCCTCGTTGAATGATCCTACGTTGGGCATTCCGATCGCCGTAGCCATTGCCATCCACAATATCCCGGAAGGGATCGCTGTTTCCATCCCCATATTTTATGCTACGGCCAGCAGGAAAAAAGCCTTCTATTATTCCTTTGCCTCCGGTTTAGCCGAGCCGGCAGGTGCCATCATTGGATATCTCATCCTCATGCCGTTTATCACACCGGTGGTTTTTGGTATTTTATTTGCCTCCGTAGCCGGGATTATGGTTTTTATCTCCCTGGACGAACTCCTGCCCTCAGCCGAAAAATACGGGGAACACCACCTGTCGATATACGGACTTATCGCCGGGATGGGCGTAATGGCCGTTAGCTTATTGATGTTTATCTAACCCCGTATTGTTCGTCAAAAAGGAAAAATAAATTCAACTGCTAATCTTCAAATTCCATCTTCTGGATTTGCAGTTCTTCAATTTGTTTCAATTCCTTTTGCAGGTTTTTTCTGTCTTCCTCAGGACCGGTCAGCTCCAGCAATATCAAACCACTTCTGCTGCAATAATCATTGACAACTTCGTGTAAACCCAATCGTGTTTTGATAGAGCAACCATAGCGGGTAAGGATGTTTTGCACTTCTAAAGCCTCTTTTACGCGGTCGGTAATGTAAAGACCTAAAATTGTTGTTTTTTCCATAACGTTCAACGGTTTTTGATTTGTTCGACAATTTAATTTGTTAAAACTATAACAAAATTCAGAATCATGCAAGAAAGGTTTTTAATAAGTTAGTTTTCAGGTTTCTGATGTTTGAAATTTTATTGGTATATCATTTTCTTTAACCGCCTCTTCGGATGGATAACCTTTTCGTAGCCGCTTTCAATAAAGGGTTTCCACCCCTTACCCTGTCCATAATGACGAGTGTAACACAGAAACCGGACATTTGGACTGACACTAAAATTGAGTCAGTCCATAGAGTCAATTTAGAATCAGAAATTCTCAGGATATACTAATTTTGCATCAATAAACAATTTAAGCATAAAACGTCTGCATCATGTATAAATATTTGTTTGGTCCGGTTCCATCGCGGCGCCTTGGAATGTCATTAGGGATCGATTTAGTGCCAAAAAAAGTGTGTTCTCTGGATTGTGTCTATTGTGAAGTTGGAAAAACCACAAAGCTTACCACCGACAGAAAAGAATACATTCTATATGATAAAGTTACGGCAGAGTTAGCAGATTACTTCCAAAACAATCCGGAGCCGGATTATATCACATTTTCCGGCTACGGGGAACCTACTTTGAATGTAAGAATAGGCGAAATTTTGCAGTATCTCAAAACCACCAAACCCCATATACCTATTGCCATCTTAACCAATGGCACACTTTTTTATGATCATACTCTTCAGGAAGAAATCAAAACAGCAGATGTTGTATTGCCTTCTTTGGATGCCGCCACTGAAGAAGTTTTCCAAAAATTAAACCGCCCGGCTGATGGATTGTCATTAACAAACTATATCAATGGATTAATTGAATTCAGCCAAAAGTACAAAGGTAAAATCTGGCTTGAAGTATTCATCCTGCCCGGCTATAATGACCACGAGGAAGAACTCTCAAAGCTCAAAGAAGTCATCCAAAAGATCAATCCGGAGTCTGTTCAGCTTAATACCTTAGACCGCCCCGGAACTGAGTCGGGATTACGAGGAGCGACACCGGAAGAACTGCAAAAAATCATAGACTTCTGGGATATGAAAAATGTAAAAATCATTTCTGCCGCTGCAGCTCGAAAAAACAAGACTTCCTACCGGAAAGATACGGAGTCGGCCATTTTGGAAACCATCGCACGAAGGCCCTGTACTTTGCAGGATCTGACACAGATATTGGGAATGCATTCCAACGAAATCAATAAATACCTTGGCGTGCTGGAAGAAGAAGGAAAAATCCAAACGCAGGAGCTGGAAAGAGGCGTTTTTTATCAATTACCAAAAAATAATAAATA
>JBNJGZ010000194.1:0-3677 GCA_051748065.1 Bacteroidota bacterium | reverse complement strand
CAACA
Organism: Bacteroidota bacterium; assembly: GCA_051748065.1. Classification (GTDB taxonomy): domain Bacteria; phylum Bacteroidota; class Bacteroidia; order Bacteroidales; family PWNQ01; genus PWNQ01. The sequence continues at coordinate 3,672 of JBNJGZ010000194.1, read as the reverse complement.
CTTTGCATGTTTTCAAGCTGCCATTCACTCACGATGGGTTTGGGCTGTTCAAACTGAGATCTTTGTTGTGTCTCCATTTTCATTCCTCCATGATTTTAGTAGGTGATAATAGACTGCATTGTATTATCATCATAGTATTGTTCGCTCTAATGAGTGTAGAAATGCGCGGGTCACTGCAAACAAAAAGCGAAAAAGTTCCTATTATCTTTCTCGTTTTTGAAAAACTGACAAGTTGAATTCATGCCTTGGGGAATACAATCCATAAGCAGAAAAACACTTGTCAAAGCCATCATCCCTTTTGTATGACGTATCGTGTCTGTTCTGTCGGTTCCTAATTCATAAATTTAATGAAATGGATAGTGAAGCTCGTCATATATTAATCTTGTTTAATCCCATAAAGGATTTACTTAATTCGAAGAATAAAATCTATTCGTTAATCCGAATTGCAAAATTCTTTAGGCATGTTTTAGCAAATAAAACAGTAAACATGATTAATCGGATTTCACTTTCCCTAGATTACGTGAAACCAGTCTACTATTATGTAATCTATCTATTGGAGACTTCTACCACCATCAAAATATATTATACTTCCAGTTAAATATGCATTATTTTTGTCTAAAATTATTTTGATGAATCGTGCAACCTCTTCAGCTTCACTAACCCTTCCTAAAGGTATTTTTTCTTCAGCTGCTTTCAAAAGATCCTCGTCTTGAAACATATTATTCATTGGTGTCCGGGTTGCACCAACCGCCACAGTATTGATTTTAATGCCATAAGGAGCCAATTCAATAGCAAGTTCCTTAGTCAACATATTTAATCCCGCTTTAGAGATGTCATAACTGTATTTATTGGGACGAGGATGGGCGCCATGAACTGATGAAACATTTATGATTCTTGTGTCACCCCCCATCTTTTCCAATAACATTTTGATCAGAAAAAATGGCGCTTTCAAATTAACATCCAGCACTTCATCCCACATTCTTTCTGTGTAATCGTTAAGACTTGCAACGTACTGTATCGCGGCATTGTTTATTAGATAATCAATGCTTTCAATTTTACTCTTTAGCACTTTAATACATTTTTTTAATTGTTCAAAATTTTCTAAATCACAATGAATATGAGTAAAAAGTGAATTATTTGATATTTTTTTCGGTGGATCCACTTTATCTAGAGATAATACTTTTACTCCACTTTCAACAAGACTTTTAGCAAGTGCCAATCCTATTCCTCTGGACCCCCCCGTAACAACAGCATTCTTATTTTTCATGGAACTCCTCCTAAAATTTAATCCTTTGTTTAAGATAAACTTCAAAAGCCTCATCAACATATATTGAAGAATTCAATAGTTTTTCTATATAGTCAATATTTTCTTGTACATTTTTTGTTGTATTTGAAGATAATTCTACGCCATACTCCATGTCTTTGACAGAATCTTTGAAATCCGTTTGGTTATTGATTGAAAGCATAAGGTTGATGATGGAATTCTTTAATAAAAGAGCCTTAAGATATCTATGTTTGTTGGAAAAACCTTTACTTATACGCGCTGTCAATTCTGTATACTTATAACTCTCAGTCAAAGTTTCATAGAAATCCAAAGCAGTACTCTCCTGTTTTTGAAGTTTCGTAGCCATCTCATATTTAATTTCACCCATACCATAGTAGATTCCAGCTACCATTGAATTTCTTTTATCTTTACTGATTACGTTATCTATGTAAGATACATCGTCTAAGTACGACATAATCGCTGAAGCTTCAAGTGAGATTTTGAAGCGCTTTTCAGGATCCAGAAATTGTGTGGAGGCAAGGTGTCTTTTGCCCCTAGCGACCAAAAACAATTTGTGTAAATCCGAATCTTCTGTATCACCAATATTTAGACTAATTGACTTGTTGTATTTATTGAATGTTACTGGGAAAAGATCAATAGCTTCAGATATCTCCTTAACAGCTCTTTTCTTCCCCATGAGGACAGAGGTCCAACCCATCTCATCCATCATAAAACGCATTTTGATTTCGGTTTTATCTGTATTCTCAGAAACTAGCTTTCCAATCAAATATCGCACTTTGTACTCCCCAAGCAACAGTAAAGGACGAGAAATTGACCTGATCTCTTTTAATACTATGGTTTCCTTTTCTCTGTATTTGTCCTGTTTTACTAAATTTTTCAAATATTTCAAGTAATCACTGACAAGTTTTGAGCTCTTAATCGCAATACTTTGGGGGCCAGTGCCTTTTGACACTCTTTTTTCATAAAGGTAGTTGTAAATATTCAGGCCGACAATTGTGAATACTATTACGGCCCCGGTAATCAAATATAGATTGTCTTTATTCGTAAAGGTGAGCTGAATCAGCTCAGTCACTAATGCACTCCCCACCACCGCTATAAACGTAATGTTGTTAGCCAATTTGCTATGAATGTTTTGCATGATAAACCCCTCCTATATATATTTACTTTTAATAAAACACTTAAAAACATCTAAAATCATATATTGGAATCAAATCAACAATTATAAATATTATATTTTTAACAAAAAAAGGCGCTCAAAAAAGAGGCCTTAATTATACATATGATTTGAACCCTTGAATTTCAATAATAGTGAGAAAAGCATTATCATATTACTTACATTTTGAAATTTCATAATCTCATCCCCTAATATAAACATATCACAACTGGTTTCTTTTTGAAAGGCTTTCCAATTAAGAGTATGAAGTCTATTTTATCCTTGTTTAGTTTGCTGTAACTATGGATGCCAATAATAATATTATATTTTGTTAAATGTAATTACCTTACGTTTAAAAATACTTTTATTGCAATAATAATAGAAGCGAAGAGAATTTCAGGCCTCTTCACTTCTTTTCACACTCATATAATTAAACCTTTCAAACGAATAAAAACGACTGAATTGATTATCTATAAATTTCTTTGTGTCTCTTATTGTAATATGAAATTTTCAAATTCAGAATCTTAAGAACATGATCTGAAGACTGCACCGGAAAAACCATGTCTTCAATACCAGGATACCGTGTCCTCTCATCGATCTTCGTACCTGCGAGTTTCCGGCTCCAGCCTTCCACATTATCATAAGCGATCACAAGACGGTTAAGCGCCCAAGCGTGAGCCATTTCAGATAAAGTGCCGCTGCCCCCGCCGATGGCGATGACCGCATCCGAGTTCGCCACAATCCCGTTACGGTATAGGTCGAGGCCTGTGGGGATGACGATGTCCGCAAGGGTGTTACCCGCTTCAGGGTCGAATGAGGGGAGTATGGCAATGGTGTCCGAGCCGGTCGTATGGTCTGAGTTTCTCGCGCCTTCGAACACGGCTTCCATGACCCCACCCATGCCTCCGCTCACGATGCGGTAACCGTGGTCGACCAGGGCTTCGCCCAGATCCTTGGCCAAGCTGTATTTGAGGGTATCCTTCTTCACTTCGCTGTCACCGATGACGGCAATCTGTGGTTTCATGATTTTACACTCCTTCTAATCATGTTTGATTATATGGTCGCTCGCATGGTCCCGTTTCGATTTGGGAATCTTCATTTCATCAGGGTAGCTACCGACGGCCATGAACATGACGAGGCCTTCCTCGTCACCAAGGTCAAGGATTCGTCGTATTTCCGCTTCCCCTTCCGGATGCAAATCAGAGTTCAAGGGGCACGTGGCCACGCCCTTGCT
>JBNJGZ010000193.1:0-3678 GCA_051748065.1 Bacteroidota bacterium | reverse complement strand
AGCAATGGCTATTCTTTTATAATAAAACCGGTTACGAATAATTCTTCGCAATGTCTGATTAAAAAAATAAGCAACAATAATGGCTACCGCCAAAGAAGGCATAAACATAAAGCGCTCATTCATAAAGGTACCCACATTAAAAAGAAGATTGGAGGACACGGAAAAAGTGATCAGAAAATACAAAATAGAAAATGCAATGATATCTTTTTTCCGGATTGTCACAAGCGCAAAAATCAACACAGCAACCCAGAAAACCACAGAACCGATAACTACAGGGTTGGAAAAATCGACAAGTTCAATATGATAAGGATAATAATCATGGGTTAGTGGATGGGGAAAGAATAATAGTTTCAGGTAGATCGCCCAGGTATAAAAAATTGTTGCATATTTTTGGGCCGTTGTAGCATCGGCAAAGGGATCATTAAGCAGAAGCGCATTTTCCACTTCATTTGTCCAGAAGCCCAAAGCATTATATCTCAACAAAGCATAAGCCAAAAGTCCGGCAAACAAAGGCAAAAGACTTACAAGAATCTGACGCTTATTTTCATTACGGAAAACAAAAATCGCCAGAGGAACAACAGCCAGCATAGTCGCAGCATTCTCTTTAGACATCAATGCAAGAAAAAACACCGGGAATGCCAGCAAAAGATACATGAGCTTTTTGCGGTCTATGTAGCGTATAATCAGCCAAAGTGTAACCGCTGCACCAAGCATGGCAAGAATTTCATCCCGTCCTTTAATATTGGCTACCGCTTCCGTATGTATAGGATGAACAATAAACAAAGCAGTAGCCACGGCCGGGATAGTCAGATACCAGGGTTTTTGGTACTGAAATTTGAACAAATTCCGTAACAGATAAAAAATGACAATAGCTAATAAAGCATATAACAAAATATTGATCAGATGACCTGCCACCGGATTCTTGCCCCATATTTCATACTCTACAGCAAACATAACCATAGATAAGGGCCTGTAGCGCCCACCTTTCAATAGCTCTTCGGGATTATCCATAAATCCGGCCATGGCATCGGATGTTAAAATCTCATCAATACCTTCTATGCCCTGAGTAGTATATTCATTCTCTGTGATAACCATGGTATCATCCAGTGTATAATCAAATCCGATAGTATTGATGTATAAAGTTACCGCAAGAAAAAATAATATCGCCACCTGTAAGAAAACCGGTGAATGCTTGTATGATGTTTCTTGAAATTTACTGGCAAAATAGCTCATAAATCATGGATTAGTCAACGCAAATATAATGTATGCTTATTAAAAATCCGGATATAAAAGATACTTTTTCCGCATCTTTTTAAATTCATCCAATTCCTCTTTCCAGGAATCGCGTATTTGTTTCTCTGTTTTTCCTTCGATAATTTGTCGTTTCAGGTTATCTGTCCCGCTGAGCTTTTGGAAAAATGGTTTGAAAAATTTTTCTCCCTGATCTAACTCATTATATGCATGAATAAGCCAGGATAAATGAATTTTTTTCCGGCTACGCAAATCTAAAGCCGTATCCCGCAAGTCCCAGCCATAACACTGAATATTTTTATGTTTCGGATGCATACTCGCTCCTGGTATTGAATGCGGTGTGAAAGAAAAGTTAGTACTGTCAAATTCCGGATGTCCGATTACCTGAAACGGCATCTCTGTTCCGCGACCTATGCTTACCGGTGTTCCCTCAAAAAGTCCTAAAAACGGATACAAATAGATGGATTTCATGTTCGGCAAATTCGGTGATGGAGCCACAGGAAGTTCATAATAACGATCATGCGTATAATTCTCAACAGGAATAACCTGCAGATCAACTTTTATTTGATCCTGAAGCCATCCTTCTTCGTTGATCATGCCTGCTAACTCTCCCGGAGTCATCCCGTGAACTAAAGGTATTTCATGCATCCCCACAAAGGACTGGTACTTTTTATCCAAAACAGGGCCATCAACATAAAAGCCATTGGGGTTGGGCCGGTCCAGCACCATAAACTCGATCCCCATCTCAGCGCATTTTTCCATCACATAATGCATGGTGGAAATATAGGTGTAAAAACGCACGCCGACATCCTGAATATCAAAAATCACCAGGTCTATGCCCTGCAAGTCTTCTGTTTTGGGTTTGCGGTTTCTCCCATACAAACTGATCACCTGCACACCTGTTTTGGTATCCACTCCACTTTTTACATGTTCTCCGGCCTCCGCTTTACCACGAAACCCGTGCTCCGGCGCCAGTACGCGATCGACATCAAAATTCCCTGCCATTAATGTGTCCAGCAAATGAACTCCGTTTACACGGCTGCCGGGATTGGCTACCAACGCAATCGTTTTACCCTTAAGCGTTGGAAAATAAAGAGAGGTACGGTTTGCTGCAGGGACGATTTTAACCGTATCATCCTCCGGGGCTTGCCTGTTTGGCTCAGTATCCATATCCTTCTGATGACATGCCGAAGTAAATCCGGTCATCAAAACCCACAAGCCTGTTATGAAGAATTGGATAAAAAAACGATTCTTAATGTTCATAAAAAAAATTAATTTAGCACGATATTTTAACCTGGATATTTACCAAACAAAGGTAATCATTTTGAACTTTGAACGATTCGTTGCATACAGGATTTTAAAGAAAGACCGGAAAAACTTTTCCCGTCCGATCATCAAAATAGCGATTACAGCCGTAGCGCTTGGAGTTGCTATCATGCTGATTGCAACCTCGATCGTCACCGGTTTTCAAAATACGGTTACCGAAAAAGTAACCGGATTCTCCTCGCACATTCGCATTGTAAGCTATGATAATAACAAATCCTGGGAAATTGCCCCCATTGATAAAGACCAGGAAATATACCACAAGTTGAAAGAAGATGAGGGCATCCGCCACATTCAACGGTTCGGACTTAAAGCAGGGATTTTAAAACACAACAACCAAATCCTGGGCAGTGTGCTTAAAGGGGCAGCTAAAGATTATGACTGGCAATTTATTCAGGAAAACCTTGTAAAAGGACAGATTTTGAATTGGAATGATACAGCCAAATCCAACGGAATTATTATTTCGGATTTCCATGCCCGGAAATTAAAATTAGACACCGGTGAGTCTATCCTGATGTATTTCATACAAGACCCTCCCCGATACAGAAAGTTTAAAATCAAAGGAATATACAACTCCGGAATTGAAGAAATGGATAAGCGGTTTATTCTTTCAGATATCAGACATATTCAAAAGCTCAACGACTGGAATGAAGACCAGGTTGCCGGGTTTGAAATTTTCCTTGATGATTTTAATACGCTGCAGGATTATACTTCTCAAATTTACCAAAACACCAGTTTTGATTTGAAAGTAGAAAACATCAGAACCATGAATCCCCAAATCATGGACTGGCTGAATATGCTCAATACCAATGTGGTTATCATTCTTTTGCTAATGCTATTAGTATCAGCTATTACAATGGTTTCCACTTTACTGATCATGATTCTGGAAAAGACTAAAATGATTGGCATCTTCAAAGCTTTGGGAAGCAAAAACAAAAGCATAAGAAAAATATTTATTTACAATGCATTATATATCATTGGAAAAGGGTTGATTTTAGGTAATCTTATCGGATTAGGTTTATTAGCGCTGCAAAAGGTTTCAGGCTTTATCACGCTGGATGAAACCACGTATTACATGCCTGTGGTTCCAGTGAATTTAGATAT
>JBNJGZ010000192.1:1628-3720 GCA_051748065.1 Bacteroidota bacterium | reverse complement strand
TATTTCATTCCCCTAGTCCCCTAGTCCCCAAGTCTCCTAGTCCCCAAGTCTCTCTTGCTGTTTATTCGTTTAGCTGTTTATCTCGCCTGAGGCGAGACAGGGTTGTTTAGCCTCAACCTCAACCTCAGCCTCAACCTTAACCTCAATCCACCTCCCAGACTCTCAGGTTCCATCATCAATCCAAATTTCACCTGGCTCCCGGAAGCAACCAACAACTGCTGGCTAATCCGTTGCAGGCAACTCCCTCTATTTCCGTAACCCATTGCGGTGTTGTCCGGCAAAAGAGGTAGGCTAAATGCTACACTGCCAAGGGCACTAACCTTAACGTGTCTTTTTCTTGGCACTGGGGCTTGTAAATTCCTGCAAGTTTGCTATCTTCGACAGGCAGACAAGGTGCAACATCCTTTTCCTTTCGATAAAAGTGCTGCATAAAAGGTAGTGATTTGGTGTCTAAATAATTAATAATCATGAATGAATATTTTACCTGGGTAAATACGCACAAAGAATTAGTTGCTTATTTACAAACTAAGGAAAATTCTCAAAAGGAGCTTATTGAGTTATTGAAATCCATAGGTGTACAGCCATTCAAAGATAAATCAACTCCTAGTGGATACGATATTGAATTAGAAGAAATTGACCCATTCACGTTCTTTTGTTATATATATAAATACGGGAGTAAAAAAAGGCTTCAATTGCTTCAAGCAATTGCCCAAAAATTGCAATTTGAGAATCCAACAGATGATAAAGGGATTCCGTCAGCTCAAGCACAGAAAGTTTGGTTGTTTCCTTACAAGTTTGCAAGAAAGAACAATGAAATACCTCGCTTGTGGAGGTTCTTTAATAAGGCTTTAAACGATACAATAACAGATTCAGACTTTGATGATATATTAACAATAAATAGCGTTGGCAGGACTAAAATTACTGAAGTGCTATTTTATATTAGTCCTGAAAAATTCTTACCGATTAATGGACCTATAAAATCATATATTGAGAGTGAGTATGCAATTTCGACAAATTTCAAATCTTTCACAGAATATAGAGAATTACTAACCAAAATTGAACATACAGCAAATATTCCTTTTTATAAATTATCCTATCAGGCTTGGGAGTGGAATAATGGCAATAATAGTAAGCATAATATATCAAACTATTCTCAACAGTTATTAGCTTTTTTGGAACAAGCAAAAACAGATAATTTAAAAACTAAGCACTTTATACAAAGTTACAAGGGAACAGAGGTAAAAGTAAGTTTTGGACAAGGTGTATCAGCGAGAATACCATGGATTTCATTTTTAAAGAAACCCAATACCACGAGTAAAGGCATTTATCCAGTTTATTTGTATTATAAGGAATTGAATACACTAATCCTTGCCTATGGTGTTAGTGAAACAAATAACCCTAGAGCAAGGTGGGATATTCAGAATCCTAAAACTATTTCAGAGTATTTTTATGAAAATGGTTTAGGCAAGCCTGACAGATATGGCAATTCATTTATATATAAAGTATATGATGTTGAAAACTTACCTGATGAAGAAGTAATTAACAATGATTTAGATAACTTAATTACGTTTTATTTGAATAATATGGTACAAAAAAGAGTAGTAAAGGATGAATCTAAACTGTTCGATAGGCAGTCTTTTACTCACAGCCTTGAAAATGCTGGACTGTTATTTAATTCTAAATTAGTATTAAGGTTCATCTCATCTCTATTGACTAAACCTTTCGTGATCTTGTCGGGTTTATCTGGCTCAGGTAAAACAAAGTTGGCACAAGCTTTTGTTCAATGGATTTGCCAGAACGATAGTCAGTACTGTATTCTTCCTGTCGGAGCTGACTGGACCAACCGTGAACCCTTATTAGGTTATCCCAATGCCTTAAAACCAGATGAATATATAAAACCTGATAACCAGGCATTAGATGTTATTATTAATGCCAATAACCACCCTGAATTACCCCATTTTTTGATTCTTGACGAAATGAATATGAGCCATGTGGAACGATACTTTGCCGACTTTTTAAGTGTAATGGAGTCCAAAGGTGAAATTTCCCTTTATGCCGAAGGAACTGTAAACAATGGAGTACCGTCAAAGCT
>JBNJGZ010000192.1:0-1528 GCA_051748065.1 Bacteroidota bacterium | reverse complement strand
CTTGGCCATATTGAAGAGAATCTTCAACTTAGCATTTACTCTAAAGTTGATAATACTTTATTCTATGTGTCTGATGCATTGGAAAACGGAGAAGCAGAACATCAATTGGTCGAAGGCTTTTTGTATGATTATGAATTTAGTGATAAGTTATACTCTTTCGCTAGAACCAAAATTGTAGAACCTCATTCTCGCCAAAAGCATCTCGGAACCATTTCTCCAAATATCTATGTGGGTACTCTTACTTTAGCCATATTAAAAGAAGATAAAGAGATTGGAAATGTACCTGTCGAGGTAAGGTCGGTTAAGGCAGATTATCGGAACGATTATCGCGATATGCTGGAGTTAATTACCGAAAAATGCACGGATTTGTTAATGCAAGCCAACTCTCCGGTATCACATAATTTTGAGACTGATTTTGATAAGGATAATGAAACGCTTTATCAGAAGTTTGCCTTTATTAAGTCGATAATTGCAACTGATGAGTTTGGAGAATCAGTGCACAGGATTGTTTCTTCGCCTGTTACACAGTGGCAGGAAACAATGGAGCAAAAAGATATCAGAAATATCAGGCGATTCCGGAATTCCAATGTTAAGGAGTTGGTGAAAGGCTCTAATAGGGGTTATTTGCCTGATAATCATTATTTAAAGCAATACGGCATGCATAGCTTGCCGGCTAAAATATCTAAAGTTCGTAAAACTGATACTGCTGATGCGCCCGAAAACAGGTTCGTAAAGTTCGCATTAGAAATATTTCTGCACTTCACTTCGGATATAAACAAAAAAGCAGCAAAAAAAACCCGACTAAAGTTTGAATCCGGATTATTGGAAAAAGAACTGGAATCATTTTTAAACCATTCATTTTTTAAGGAAGTTTCACGGCCTGAAACACTAAAGCTGAACAGTCCTGTTTTACAACGCAAAGAAGGGTATCGTGAGGTTTTACGTGTCTGGCTGATGTTCGACCTTGCTGCAAAGCTTGTTTGGAAAGGTGGGGATGATGTTTATAAAGGAGGAAAGAAAGATATTGCAACCCTTTATGAATATTGGTTATTCTTTAAGTTACTGGCCTTGTTTAAGTCTGTTTTTGATATTGAGCCTGAAGATATTTCAGAGCTTATAAAAGAAACTTCTGATGGCTTAAACCTACAGCTTAAACAAGGTATTCATACTGCTTTAAATGGGGTCTTTGATACCGGTACTCGTAAATTAAATGTCCGTTTTAATTACAACAGGTCGTTTGGCGGGCAGAAAGATTACCCATACTCAGGTAGCTGGACAACGACGATGCGTCCCGATTATACGTTGTCCTTCTGGCCAAATGGTATCTCAGAAGAAGAAGCGGAGATCCAGGAGCTTATTGTCCATATTCATTTTGATGCGAAGTACAAGATTGCAAATCTCTCAGATTTATTAAATAAAGAAGCAACAAAAGATATTGATTCAGAGAAAGAAGAAAACAGAAAAGGGATTTACAAAAATGCCGATTTGTTAAAGATGCATGCTTATAAAGATGCCATTCGCAGAACAG
>JBNJGZ010000191.1:0-3732 GCA_051748065.1 Bacteroidota bacterium | reverse complement strand
AATCGTTTCACTGAAGAAGAGTCCGACGGAAGCCTTTCCACTAAATATGAACAAGTAAATGTTTCATTAGGTAAAGGGTTGGATATTGGCGGAACTTATGGCTATATGTTTAATGAGAACTTTGGAGCCGAAATCAATATCTCTTATCTTGCAGGAAGCCAAAATAAAGCAACAAGAGAATATCAATATGGATCGTACTATAATACAGAGGATTATACTTTATCGTCAAATATGTTAAGATTTAATCCTTCCGTTGTTGTTGCTCCGGGATTTGAGAAGTTTAATCCTTATATGAAATTTGGCGTGATCGTCGGAGTAGGTAAGATTCTGCATAAAACTGAAGAGGATATTAGTGGATTCAACCCCTTAATAATAGAAACGAAACAGGAATTTAAAGGAGGATTAGCAGTGGGATTATCCTCAGGTGCCGGTGTCATGTATAACTTTAAAGAAAATATTTATCTTTTCGGCGAACTGAAAATGATTAATTTATCTTATGATCCAACCAAAGGAGAAACAACAAAATATGTTGTGAACGGTGAGGATCAGTTATCAGAGTTAACAACCCGTGAAAAGAAAATAGATTTTGTTGATAGTTATACGACTAATAGTAATGAAACACCACCGGATTCGGAACCACGCAAAGCATTAAAGGAAAAATTTCCTTATGGTAGTTTGAGTGTTAATGTAGGGGTGATGATCAGTCTTTAAAAATAAGTTTAATCTAACATAAGATAGATAAGAGCTCATAAGGCGCATAACAAGGCTTATAAGCTTTTGTTTTATACATTATCGCCTGTATTTTTTTGAACTAGGCCTCCTAAAAAATATTTAACCCTGATTATATTTTGAAAGTCACCTTTTTTACATTATATTTGTTTGGAACATGCTTATGCTAAATATGAAACCTCCATGGCGACAATTTTTTCGACACACAGGAGGATGATTAAATGCGAAGAGCGAGTTGGCGTTGATGCGAACTGAGCGACTTAAGAGACTTAAGCGAACGAAGAGAACTAAGAGACTTAGCGAAAAATCGAACCCCGGTGAAACAGCTCCAGCCGTCGCGTTTCATCCCGGTTGATTGGAATAAAATCAACGAAACAAGCGAGGCAAGCACAACACGGAACAAAGAACACAGAACAATAATCATGGAGGATTAGTCAAAATGAAAAAAATAGTTTTTAGCAGCCTTTTTGTAATGCTGAGTATGATGCTCAATGCTCAGGGTAAACCCGGAGCTGATTCCGTATGGCAGTTCTTTCAGTTTGATACAAGCAACGTCTATTTGAAGGTAGACACCTCTGCGCAAAATATTTGGCAAATCGGAAAACCTCAAAAGACTTTTTTTGATAGTGCTTATTCGCCTATAAATGCTATTGTCACTGACACGGTAAATGCATATCCGGCAAATAATCACTCATGGTTTGATATTTATGTGGGAGAGTTTAATAACGATTATTTTCCGTTTATCATATTCTTTGAAATGAAACATAAATTTGATACAGACTCACTGGATGGTGGGTATATTTCAGTTTCATGGGATGATGGAGCAACCTGGAATAATATTATTCATGATACGGTATATTATGAGTTTATGAATTATTACGGAGTATATCCCGGGTATATAAATAGTTATGACACAAATTTATATTCACCTGGCGACACACTTTTTAACGGTCAACCTGGTTATTCCGGTCATTCAGCGGGTTGGCAAAAGACAATTTTCTGTTGGTATTTACAGCCGGTAAAAAAAATGTACCCGGATACCATGAGGGTTCGTTTTAACTTCGTCAGCGATAGTGTAGATAATGGAAAAGAAGGGTGGATGATTGATGATATTAAACTATATACCGTAAAGATGGCCGGTAATATTAATGAAAGATTCAGCGGTCAATTTGAAGTATTCCCTAATCCTGCAACCACAAACCTGACAATAACCTCGGAACGAATTCATATAAAAACCGTGGAGTTATATAACCTTAAAGGACAAAAAGTTCTGGAAAAAAGTGTCCGGAATAAAAATACAGACGTCGATGTATCTACTTATGAATCCGGAATGTACCTTCTTATCATACAGACCAATGAAGGGATTGCCAGCAAAAAAATATTGATTCAGAACTGACTTTTGATCTGTCGAAAGCTTAATAGATAGCCTAAATTCTTATTATTTTGGAATAGAGGATTAAAGAACTCTATTTTCGACCAAATTATCATTTTTATGATGGAAACATCAAATTTTATAATTCATGGGTAATATTACGGCAAATATGATGTACTTTTACGAATTCTATTAATAATTAAGAAATTTATGCAAGTTGAAGTAAACCGGAGAGCAACCCAATTTTTACCGGATCCGGGCAGAGTAATTGCCCGATTTTTATACACTACCGATGAACGGAGCAAACAAATTATCCGGCAGGTTTTGGCAATGCCGGAAGAAGAGATAAAAACAGCTTTAAACCAGGTATTGAGAGCGTTTTCTACACGTCACAGGAATATATCTGCTATATTTGAGAAGCACTTTAACAAGCTGGAGCATCTGTTTAAAGATATGGATATTGATCCCGGCGGATTAAGTAAAGCACAGCAAGTGCTGCTGGGTTCTTATTTTACTATGGAATATTCCATTGAGTCAGCTGCCTTTTTCAATCCTTCTATTGTGGAAGACCCTTATCAGTCGGAATTAGGACCGGGCGAAAAACGTGTAATTTTAAGCTTCCGGGCTACCGGCGAAGGGCATATTTCCTCAATTGTTTTTCGCTCGGCCGTGCTGGATAAAGACAGTAACCTGACTGTAGAGCCGGTGGGAGAGATGTTAGCTGAAGCGGAGCGTATTAAAAGACAAGTATACACGCAGAAAACATTCCGCAGAAAGCTCAATGAGATATGTAAAGAAGATTCCAAGAAATACGCCGGGGATGTTCTTGAAAAATTAGGAAAAGAGTTTACGTATGGTGAACTAAAAAAAGCTGTGGATCAGGTTCGCAGGGAAAATCAACTAACCGACGATAAAAAGCTGGCCATCAATCAGATTATGTGGCTGGCTTTGTCTCATTATGAAATCGATTTTTCTTTGGACTCAGCTATTTCCGAGCGGGTCATCTTTCCCATTTCCGAAACCGAAAAAAACGGAATAGAAGATGCCCGTTTTGTCAAATTTGTGGATGATGACGGGGAGATTACCTATTATGCCGTGTATACAGCGTTTGACGGAAGCACTATCTTGCCCAAACTTTTAGAGACCAGGGATTTTTATCATTTTAAATGTTCACCCATCCATGGAGAGTTGGCCCAAAATAAAGGCATGGCATTATTTCCACGAAAGATAAACGGAAAGTATGCTGCTTTATGCCGGATTGACGGGGTCAACAATTACCTTGCTTTTTCGGACAACATCAATATTTGGCGGGAAGCAACCTGCATACAGAAGCCCCAATATCCATGGGAATTCATACAAGTCGGTAACAGCGGTTCGCCCATAGAAACGGAGGAAGGCTGGCTGGTTATTACCCACGGAGTCGGCCCCATGCGCGAGTATGTCCTGGGAGCTGTTCTTTATGATCTTGACGATCCGACCAAAGAAATCGGCCGCTTAACCAGTCCGTTGCTATCACCGAATGATGAGGAACGCGAAGGCTATGTGCCTAACGTGGTGTACTCATGCGGCTCTATGATACACAATGGCGATTTGATTATTCCCTATGCCATGTCGGATTATGCCTCTACCTA
>JBNJGZ010000190.1:0-3737 GCA_051748065.1 Bacteroidota bacterium | reverse complement strand
CCTCCTATTCAAAAAGGGGAGCAATTGGTCCCCAAATCGATTGATGCTATTCAGCGGTTTTCCAAGCATCCTCCACGATATACCGAGGCTTCTCTGGTCAAAAAAATGGAAGAACTGGGAATTGGAAGACCGTCAACTTATGCACCTACAATTTCCACTATCCAGAAAAGAGGCTATGTGGTAAAAGAAGACCGCGAGGGCTTTGAAAGAAAATATCTTCATATTGCATTGGCTAACAGAAAAGTTACAGAACAACAAAAAACAGAAAAAACAGGATACGAAAAATCAAAGCTATTCCCGACAGACATCGGTGTGTTAGTAAATAAATTCTTGTTGAGTTATTTTGAAAATATCATTGATTATGGATTTACAGCTCAGGTAGAAGCTGAGTTCGACAAAATAGCACATGGTAAAGAAGAGTGGGATAAAATGATCGAGGATTTTTACAGTTCATTTCATCCTAAAGTCGTAGAAACCGAAGAGAAAGCAGAACGTTTCCGCGGCGAGCGGTTATTGGGTCAGGACCCAAAAACCGGAAAAAATATTTATGCTAAGATAGGCCGTTATGGACCTATGGTTCAGCTTGGAGATACCGAAAGTGAAGAAAAGCCGAAATTTGCCGGACTGCGAAAAGGTCAGAGTTTACAAACCATTACATTAGAAGAAGCACTGGAGCTCTTTAAATTTCCAAAGACAATAGGCGAATATGAAGGCGAAGAATTGGTTGTTTCAATAGGCAGGTTTGGACCGTATGTGCGGCATAAATCCAAATTTTATTCTATCCCTAAAGGAGAAGAGCCAATAGATATTACAAAAGAACGTGCTATAGAAATTATTGAAGCTAAGCGCCAGCGCGACAGAGAAAGAACCATTAAGGAGTTCCCTCAGGATGAAAAGGTGAAAATATTGAAAGGCCGTTACGGTCCTTACATTTCTATAGGTAAAGAAAACTTTAGAATTCCCAAAGACAAAACACCTGAGGACTTGTCTTATGAAGATTGTCTGAAAATAGCTGAAACTTCTGGAAAAACCTCTCGTAAAAGTACAGGTAAGAAGACCACTGCAGCAGGAAAAAAAGGTACTGCGAAAAAGTCCGGAGCTAAAAAATCAACAACTAAAAAGACGGCTAATAAAAAAACATCAACAAAGAAGAGCACATCAACAAAGACGACTAAGAAATCTACTGCAGCAAAGAAGTCTTCCGGAAAGAAAAGTGAAACATAAGCACAAACTAATGGATTTATCAATCTATTTTGAACCTGTTTCTTTAGAAATTGAGGAAGAAAAAGGAGCACTACCGGAAAAGCGATTGGGGAATATTATCCGCTATTATAAGCCGGGTGAAGATTTTCCGGACCCAACCGGATATGATCTTGCCATTATTGGCGTGAAAGAGGATAGGAACGCCCTTAACAATAAGGGTTGTTCGCAAGCTCCTGATCATATTCGGAAAAAGCTCTACATGCTATATCAGGGTACTCCTAAAACAAGTATTATTGATTTGGGAAATATAAAGCCCGGAAATTCGGTGCAGGATACATATTTTGCTTTAAGCTCTGTTATCTCCGAACTTGTTGAAAATAATATATTACCCGTGATACTCGGAGGTAGTCAGGACCTTACCTTCGCCCAGTATAAAGCTTACGAATCTTTAGGCAGAATTGTGAATATGACTGCTGTAGATTGCTGCTTTGACCTGGGTAATGCTGAAGAAAACTTTAATTCCAGATCCTATCTGAGTAAGATAATATTACAACAGCCTAATTACTTGTTTAACTATACGAATATTGGATATCAGACTTATTTCGTGGATTATGAAGCCTTAAAACTAATGCAGAATCTGCATTTTGATATATACCGCTTAGGCAATATCCGCAAAGATTTGAAAGAGGTAGAACCCATGGTTCGCAATGCTGATATTTTAACTTTTGATGTTTCTTCCATTCGCCAGTCGGATGCGCCCGGGAATAAAAATGCCGGACCTAATGGTCTTTATGGGGAAGAAGCTTGCCAGATCAGCAGGTATGCCGGTATGAGTGATAAGATCACGTCCATAGGGTTTTATGAAGTTAATCCCGAACGGGATTACTATGACCAGACATCTCACCTTACGGCCCAGATGATCTACTATTTTATTGATGGATTTTACAGCCGGAAAGATGATGTACCGGCGCGGGATAAAACAAAATATATTCGACATATTGTATTGTTAGAAGAATACAATCAAACAATAGAATTTTATAAAAGCAAAAAAAGTGATCGTTGGTGGATGCTTTTGCCTTCTGCTCCTTTAGAGAACTCAAGTGTTAAAAGAAATGTTTGGATTCCTTGCTCTTATGAAGATTATGTATTAGCTTCGCACGAAAATGAAATACCGGATAAATGGTGGAAAACCTATCAGAAATTGAGTTTATGAATCTTTTATATAAGAAAGAATATTATTTAGAATAAAAATAAATTAATTGTATAAATATTTGTTTAAATTTGTGTTTTGTTTTTGTAACGATAAGATATATTGTAACTTTTTTCGGTTTCTAAAGTGGATTTATCGATACGAAAACAGCTGTTATTAACAATAACTTGTTAGCTATTATAAATTTTTCTTATTTTAGCGCCAGTTTAGAAGAAAGTTTTTGATCTATGATAAAACGAATACTAACTTTATTACTTGCTATTCTTGCTTTGAATGTGTATTCCCAGCAAGAAGCGCAATACAGCCATTATATGTTTGCTCCGGCAGCATATAACCCGGGTTATTTCGGGCTTGAAGATGCCATTTGTTTAAACGGTATACATCGCGAGCAGTGGATGGGGTTAGAAGCTACTTCCCCTGATGGTGAAACCTATAGTATTAATCCGGTAACCTCCTTGTTTTCTGTTGATGCTGCAATTCATCCCCTTTATGGTGGCATTGGGTTAAATTTTAAACAAGACGAAATTGGAGCGTTTACTAATACGATGGTCGAATTAGGTTACGCTTATCACCACAATATCGGACCAGGAAAACTCGGTGTTGGAATTATGGCCGGTTTTCTAGACCAGACCATAGATTTTACTCAGTTTCGGCCTATAGACCCTAATGATCCCTTATTAAAAGGAGGGAAGGAAGATGAATCAGCCATTGCCTTCGATTTGAAATTTGGTGGTTATTATCGTGTCCCCGGGTCCTGGTATGCCGGGCTTTCTACTTCTAAGTTGTTGCAAAGTAAAATAGATGTAGGTAATGATTTGGCAGCGACAAAAATGAAGCGTCATTATTACCTTACAGGAGGTTATACCTTCCGCTTACCGCATCCAGATTTTAAACTGGAACCCTCGGCACTTATCAAATCTGATTTAGCAGCTACACAATATGATATTACCACACTCGTTTGGTATATGGATCAGTTTTATGGCGGCTTAACCTATCGTCCTAATGATGCAGTTTCAGTACTTGTTGGAATGAAAGGTTGGGCAAATGCTGCAGGTATTTCAGGCGGAAGTGGAACTTTTCAGGGATCAGGAAGTATGTTAGGAGTTAGTTATGATGTTACAACCTCATCTTTGGGTGCTGATGGTAGAAGTGCAGGAACTTTTGAGGTATTTCTAAGGTATTGTTTTAATATTGAAATCCCTAAGGTGATGCATGGGCATGAAGTTGTCCGATAATTATTATTTTTGTAACCCGAGTAAGGTTTCTTTCGTTAAAGAAACTGATATGATAAAACGAACAAATATGATTTTGCAACCAAAAAAAG
>JBNJGZ010000189.1:0-3742 GCA_051748065.1 Bacteroidota bacterium | reverse complement strand
TGTTGGTTTTGTTTGTCATAAAGCTTTATATTTTTGTCATCCGGTTTATAACTATGAGACAACCTCTAAGTTTTTATGATGCAGAGCATTATACACCGCTTGAGTTAGTCAAAAAGAGCATCTAAGAAGCCCATTGATTGTGAGCGGTCCTTCACTACAAGAACAGGAATATTCTTTTCCGGCCCGGCCAGTTTTTCGGAAGTACTTTCCAGAATAACATCAGCCATGGATGATTTGATCTTAGTTCCCAGTACAATTACATCAGCACTGATGGTAAGAGCCTTACTGTATAAAATCTGGGCTTCTTCGTTTTCAAAATCCAGTGCCGACGTGCAGGGAATATCATTGGCCGCCAGTTTGTTCTTTTTAACAAATTTCTTAAATTCTTTTTGAGTATAATTATATATCTCTCGTTCAAGCTTATTCTCATCACTCACCGAGCTACGGGTAAAGTATTTCAAAGGCAATTTATGCACATGGTGACAAGATATTTTAGCCTCCGTTTGCTCCTGGATTTTCAGCGCCATTTTCATTGCCATCACGGACATTTTAGTGAAGTCCATACGAACCAGCAGATGATCCATTTTAGGTTGAGCTGTTTCACTGATAAGCAAAACCGAAGAAGGAGTAATGTTGAGCACTTTTCTAACAACTCCCCCATGTCCTTTATATCCGATCTTCTTACCCATCAGGGTCAGTGTAATATCATTCAGTTGGCTATACTGCACAATTGTTTCTGTAGTAACGCCTTCTTTTACAACAACGTGGATATCCGTGTTTTTTTGTTCCTCTAACAATTCTTTAATTTTCTCACGCAATTCTTCCTGTACTATTTCAGCCAGTGGTTCATCCATTCCCGGAAATTTTGCACGCACATCTTCAGGAATTTCATAAGATTTTATGACATGCAAAAACGTAATACTTTTAGGCTTGAATTTTTCCAATAAAAAATTACTATAGCGAATCAGGAAGCTATCCATATCGCTAAGATCGAGCGCTACTAAAATATGATCAAATTTATACATAATTATTTTTCGTTTTCGGTGTTCTGTGATTTATCCTGTTGATTATCTTTATCTTTCGATTGACTGTCATTTTCCTGATTTTTCTTTCCTGATCGTGCACTTTCGTGTTTTCTTATCATAGCAGTAATAGCCTGCTGATACTGTTCTTTTTCCGTTTCCATTTCAGCATCTTTCATTTCCTGATATTCTGTGTCCAATCCTTTGAGTAAACTACGTGTCATAAATATAAGAATAAGGGCAAAGGGCAAACCGGTCGTAATCGCAGCAGTCTGCAAGGCTCCCAGACCTCCGCCTATTAACAAAACAGCAGCTACGCCACCTTCTGTTAACGCCCAGAAAATTCGCTGCATTACCGGTGCATCGAGCTTTCCGCCGGCAGTCAATGAGTCAACAACTAATGAACCGGAGTCAGAAGATGTAATAAAAAATCCTGTAACAAGAATGATCCCCACCATAGAGGTTACCATAGCCCATGGAAACTGTTCCAATAACACAAACAGTGATGTGGCCACATTTTCGGAAACAGCAGTAGCAATATCGGCCATAGCATTAATTTCCAGAAACATAGCACTACCACCAAAGGCACTCAGCCATAAAAAAGTCAGTAAAGAAGGAACGATAAGTACACCTAAAACAAACTCCCGCAAAGACCTTCCCCGTGAAATCCGGGCGATAAACATTCCAACAAATGGTGACCAGCTAATCCACCATGCCCAGTAAAAAACCGTCCACCCGTTTTGCCAGTCAGACTGCTGATAGGTTTCGGTCCAGGTAGATAAATGGAAAAAGTTCTGGATATAAGCTCCGGTATTTTGCACAAAAGAGTCAGCAATAAAAAGAGAGGGACCTACCACAATCATAAATAGCAGAAAAATCGCTCCAATAACCATGTTGATATTACTCAACCTTCGCACACCCCCACTGAGCCCGGCCACAACAGAACCTGTAGCAGCAAGTGTGATTAATGTGATCAAAATGACCTGAGAAGTAACAGTATCTGGCAAGTCGAATAAATGGGCCAACCCGGCACTAACCTGCTGCACGCCTAAGCCCAGGGAAGTAGCCAATCCGAATAAGGTGGCTACTACAGCTAACACGTTAATGGCTTTGCCGCTGGGGCCATGTACCCTGTTACCCAAAACAGGATAAAAGACAGAACTAATCGTTAAAGGAAGTTTCCGGTTAAAGGTAAAAAAAGCTAAAGACATTCCCACAAGAGCATATATTCCCCAGGCATGCAATCCCCAGTGTAAAAATGTAGATTCCATAGCCACCTCTGCCGCTTCTATAGTTCCCGCTTCACCGGTAGGAGGACTCATAAAATGATTAATGGGCTCGCCCACACTCCAGAACAAAATCCCAATCCCCATTCCTGCACTAAACAACATGGCAAACCAGGAGCCTAATGAAAATTCAGGCTTTGATCGCTTCCCGCCTAATTTGATGTTCCCGTACTTACTAAATGCAATATAAATAACAAAAAACAAAAAGAAGTTTACAGCAATAATAAAAAACCAACCCCCATAATTCGATATCTCCGTCTGTATAGACGAGAAAATATTCTCCATTGGTTCGCCAACGATCAGCGTTATCGCAATAAAAACCACTATTAATGCGGCAGCCGGCCAAAACACAGGACCATCTACATCAAAATACTTTTTGTTGCTAATCAAATGAGCTTCACTCTTCTTATTTGTTTGCTTATCTTTCTTCATAAATCTGTATTTTCCTTAATAAGTTTTTAAATACCAGGCTCCCTTATAAAGTCCACTCATTTAAAGCCTTGATTTACGTAATAGTTTATTTACTTAAAAGCACATTTCTTGATGTCCTAAAATTTGTTGCTAATTTATAGAAATTGTTGTGACCCTAAATGAAATTTCTATAAATTTTATCTCCTGAAATAATTTTAGTTTTACTGTTGAAATAATTGTAAATTTGTAAAAAACAAAGCCATTATTATTATCAAAAAACAAGTCAAATGAAAACCTTAACACTTTCCTTTAAGATCAATACAGATCCTGACATTCTTTATAAAGCACTTGTAACCCCGCAAACAATTGAGCTGTGGACAGGTTATCCCGCTATTATGAGCGAAACTCCGGGTAGTTCATTTGAATGGCTTGATGGTGACGTTGTAGGGAAAAACCTTGAATTTGACCCGGGAAAAATGATTAAACAACAATGGTTTTTTGGTGATGAAAACAAACCCTCAATTGTCACACTGACATTACATCCACAAAGTAATGACAAAACCCTGGTTGAACTTAACCAAACAAATGTCCCCGATGAAGCATTTGAAAACATCAAATATGGCTGGAAAAAGATAATAATGGCTTCTTTGAAGGATTTTTTCGCTAAATAATTTTTTTTGCATTTTTCTTATTATTTTAGTAAACCTATATAAGTAAAGTGCATCCAATAATTAAATTAATTCAATCCAAAACAATATAATCATGCTAAAGAAAATTCTTATCCCTGCTCTCTTAGCTTTCATAATGCTATCGGCCATGACAATCCGCCCGACTGACAATACAAGCTGGACAAAATTCAAAGAATTTAATGGCGTTGAATTTTATCAAAAGAAAGTTGTTAAGGAAACCGCTGATTATAAACATTCCTATATTTTATTTAAGTATGTGAATACGACCGATAAAAGTATTACTTTAAACTGGAGAATAAATTTGTGGATCGGAGACCATTGCCGCAGTTGTGAC
>JBNJGZ010000188.1:1831-3786 GCA_051748065.1 Bacteroidota bacterium | reverse complement strand
AAAAAAAGACGCACCCTCTCCGGATACGTCTTTTATAATTCGTTTCCTGATTATTATTCGGCAAGCACTTTCACAAAATTATCTTTGACTTCCAGAACACCGCCATTTATATCAAAATACTGGTATTTATTGCTGTCGTCTTTCAGCTTCAGCTTCCCGTTGCCTAACAAAGCAATCATAGGAGCGTGATTTTCCAGAATCTCAAACAGCCCATCCACTCCGGGGAGTTGAACAAGAGAGCATTGTCCTTCAAAAACCGTTTTATCAGGTGTTGTTATTTCAATCTGCATAATATCACATATTTAGTGTTAAGCGGCGGATTCCTCCATCATCTTCTTCCCTTTCTCAATCACATCATCAATGGTACCACAAAACATAAATGCACCTTCGGGGTACTCATCCATTTCTCCGTCCATGATCATTTTGAAGCCCCGTATGGTTTCTTCAATGGGAACAATAACACCCGGCATACCAGTAAACTGCTCTGCAACGTGGAAAGGTTGTGACAAAAAGCGTTGAACACGGCGTGCCCGGGAAACGGTTTTCTTATCTTCCTCTGAAAGCTCTTCCATACCAAGAATAGCAATAATATCCTGTAGTTCACGGTAACGCTGCAAAATATTTTTTACTCTCTGTGCAGTGTCATAATGATCCTGTCCGACAACATCCGGAGAAAGTATCCTTGAGGTAGAGTCCAGCGGGTCCACAGCAGGATAAATCCCCTGTTCAGTGATCTTACGACTTAATACCGTAGTGGCATCCAGGTGGGCAAATGTAGTCGCCGGCGCAGGGTCTGTAAGGTCATCTGCAGGGACATACACCGCCTGAACAGATGTAATTGACCCACGTTTGGTGGAGGTTATTCGCTCCTGCATCATTCCCATCTCACTGGCCAGTGTCGGCTGATAACCTACTGCTGATGGCATACGGCCAAGCAATGCTGAAACCTCAGAACCTGCTTGTGTAAAACGGAAAATATTATCAATAAAAAACAAAATATCTCTTCCACCGGAGGTTTCATCTCCGTCACGGAAATATTCAGCCAGCGTTAGCCCGGATAAAGCAACACGGGCACGTGCTCCCGGTGGCTCGTTCATCTGTCCGAAGACCAATGTAGCCTGGGAATCTTTAAGCTTGTCATAATCTACTTTAGAAAGATCCCAGCCACCTTCTTCCATACTTTTCTCAAAAGCTTCGCCATAATTAATAACACCCGATTCAATCATTTCCCGCAACAAATCATTCCCTTCACGGGTACGCTCACCAACACCGGCGAATACGGATAACCCGGAATAACTCTTTGCCACGTTATTAATCAATTCCATAATAATTACCGTTTTGCCAACTCCGGCACCACCAAAAAGACCAACCTTCCCTCCTTTGGCATAAGGCTCAATTAAATCAATAACCTTTATCCCTGTTTGCATCACCTCTGTTGAAGTGGTCAGGTTTTCATATTTCGGAGGATTACGATGGATCACATATTCCTGCTCGGCCTCAATAGGCTTAAGTCCATCAATAGGTTGTCCGATCAAATTAAATAAGCGTCCGCGAATGCTTTCAGCCGCCGGCATGGTTATACCTCGACCCATTGCTGTAACCTCAGACCCCCTTTTTAGGCCTTCTGTGCCATCCATAGCAATAGTTCTGACAGTATTCTCTCCTATATCCTGCTGACTCTCTAAAACAATAACTTCTTCCTTATTATTTTGAACGTGTAACGCATCATAAATATTTGGAATATCTTCTGCTTTCTCAAAAACCACGTCTACTACAGGACCGATAATTTGAGCTATTTTTCCTTTTGCTTTTTCAGCCATATTTATATGTTTTTTCTACACCAATTCAGTATGAATTGTTATTATATTAACAACGATTAAAAATTACTTTATTACTTTAGGGCACGAATATAATAAGAATTTATTATTATACATACAGACAAGTTTATCATATTA
>JBNJGZ010000188.1:0-1731 GCA_051748065.1 Bacteroidota bacterium | reverse complement strand
ATTGCCCTTTCTATTCCGTTAAGAATTTATACTTTTGCTTTTTCTAAAGCAAAGCCAAATTGGAAGTTATAAGAGACATAGAATCGATTCCACCGTTACAAAACACCATTGTAACCACAGGTACTTTTGACGGTGTCCACCGGGGCCATCAAAAGATATTTGAAGAAATGAAAATACTTTCTGCTGAAACCGGAAAGCAAACGATTGTGGTGACATTTCATCCCCATCCGCGGATCGTATTAAAGAAAGCACCGGAAAAACTGCATCTTCTGGCTGTCCTGGACGAAAAAATCAAACGAATTGAAAATACCGGAGTTGATTACCTTGTCATATTAAAGTTTGACTATGAGTTGGCTTCCTTAACCCCCGAAAAATTCGTCTGCAACATTCTTATCCGAAAACTGGGTGCTGATGTGGTTTTTGTAGGTTATGACCATCAGTTCGGCAAAAAGAAAAGCGGCAATATTGAAACATTAAAACAAGTATCCTGCCGCAATTATATCGATGTAAAAGAAGTGAACGCACTGAAAGAAAATGATGAGATTATCAGCTCAACAAACATTCGCCATCACATTGAAAATGGTGCAATAGAAAAAGCCAATAATCTATTGGGTTATCGTTATCAGATTACAGGAAAAGTAGTTAAAGGAAATAAATTAGGACGCAAGATTGGCTTTCCGACTGCCAACATAGAGCCGGCAGACAAACTAAAACTAATACCCATGCAAGGAGTTTATGCGGTGCGCGCGTTTATTGCCGGAACCTGGCATAACGGAATGATCAACATTGGAAACCGGCCTACATTAAACACAGCAAAAGCTACTGTAGAAGTCCACGTGTTCGACTTAAACGCTAACCTGTACGAGCAGGAAATTACCGTGGAATTTATCCGGTTCCTGAGAGAAGAAAAAAAATTTTCCGGCCTTGATGAACTTGGCAACCAATTGACAAAAGATAAAGAAAATGCGCGTGAGATACTTTACAATTTAAATTAACATTTCCCCGCTCTGTCTGTTTTGCTTTAAACTAAAGTGTATGCGAAGGCTTTTACTATCAATTGTATTTTTATCATTAGCATTATCGGCTGCCGCGCAAAAAGCACCCGATTTCCGGGTTACGGATATCGACGGTAATCAACATCACCTATATGGTATTCTTGCAGACAGCAATTATGTTTTGATTGATTTCTTTTATGTGGACTGCAGCTATTGCCAGTATTATGCTCCACATGTAAATCAATCTTATCATGACTTTGGATGCAATAACCATGATGTGTTCGTAACAGGGATCGATTACAATGACGACTCCGCAGCTGTAAGGCAATTCCGGCAGGATTATAATCTGGATTACCCACTCGTTAGCGGACTGGATGGTGGCGGTGACTCGGTTATTGCAAAATATAACATAGAAGCCTACCCAACGGTAATGATCATAGGACCCGACAGCACCATTTGGAAAATCATGAATACCCCTACATCATCAAATATCAACAACATGTTAGAAAATATGGGAGCCGAACAAATCCCTTGTAATACATCAGTGAAAGATAACAGGGATGAAGCCGGTTTTTCCGCCTGGCCCAATCCTGTTGACAAAAAAATGAATATCAACTGGAAAGAATCCCGCTCAGCTAAATTAAGCATCTACAATCTGAATGGCCAAAAATTACGGGAACTATCACTGGAACCAAATCAAACGGTAACATTAAATTTAGCTAATCTAAATTCAGGG
>JBNJGZ010000187.1:0-3818 GCA_051748065.1 Bacteroidota bacterium | reverse complement strand
GAACACAGAACAAAAATTTAGACTTATGAAAAACGTATATCTCTTATTAATCACTGTG
Source organism: Bacteroidota bacterium (assembly GCA_051748065.1). Lineage (GTDB taxonomy): Bacteria > Bacteroidota > Bacteroidia > Bacteroidales > PWNQ01 > PWNQ01. Next base: position 3,760 of record JBNJGZ010000187.1, on the reverse strand, counting down.
ATATTACTTCTGCTATCTTTCACCTCGTGCATGAAAGATAAATTTGATGTAAATGAAATGGGGACTAACAAATGGAATCCTGATATTGCTGCTCCTGTTATTAATACATCACTGACGATGAAAGATTTGATGGATGAAGCTGACGGGGTCGACTGGCAAGAAGACAATAACAACCTTTTGTCTTTTGTTTATGCTGAAGAGTTATTTAGTCAGGATGCTCAGGATATTATAACAATCCCTGACCAGGATACCGATACAACCGTGACCTGGGATTTGCCAGTTGGGCTTCCGCCGGGAGATAGTGCATCACAAACAGTGGTTTTTACAACCCAGTTTAATTCGAATTCAGATGTGATTGATAGTATTTCTTTGGATCAAGCTACTGTGAATTACACTGTTGAAACGAACATGAATCATGATTCTAAAGTAGAAATTACTGTACCGGGATTAAAGAAAAACGGACAAAGCTATAAAACAACATTAAATTTGGATTATACAGGTTCTTTGCCACAGATGGTTTCCAAAACATCTGATATTTCCGGCTATACTCTTGAGTTTTCTCATTCTGCATCGCAAAACTTTATCAATGCAAATGTGAAAATCACCGGCTATGGAGATAATAATCCGAATAATTCTCCCTATTATTTTGATATTTCAGCCAGCTTTTCAAATATTGAATACAAAAGTGTATTCGGTTATTTATCGCAGTATGATATCAACCTTGAACCTGATTCCATAGAATTAGACCTTTTTCAAAATAATGATATTGGAAATATAAATCTTAATGACCCAACTGTACGTATCCGTTTTTACAATTCATTCGGAATGCCTGTAAATGGTGTTTTTAATTCAATAAAATCCGCAACGCCGAATGATGAAGTTGAGCTTACCCAGTCATCCGGAGCACCGTTAGATGATATTTATATTGATTACCCTGATATGACTCAAATAGGTGATGTCGTCATTACGAATTATGAATTAAATAACAACAACTCCAATATTGTGGATGTCTTTAATATCAATCCGCATTGGCTGATTTATGATGTCACCGGCATCGGAAACCCGGGGGGGAATACCTATAATTTTATTTTGGATACAAGTGCCCTAAAAGTGGAGGCAGAAGTTGATATACCGTTTTTTGGAAGTATGGATGCTTTCGTGTTACGTGACACCGTTGACTTTGATATTTCTCAGGATATGGATGATTTGGGGGATTTGCAAAGAGCAGATATTCAGATGGTTGTTGATAATGGATTTCCTGTAGAAGCCAGTATTCAGGTTTATTTTGCCGATAGTAACAGTGTCGTTTTGGATTCCTTGTTTGAAGATCCTGATATTATCTCAGGTGCACCTCCCGGATCGCCACCAAACTATAAATCAACAGAGTCCGTCGCAAAACGCTCAAATATTGCGAAAGACAAGGGTTCAATCGATAATATAGTGGATGCCCGTAAAGCTATTATCAAAGCTACAATGTCAACTACAAATAGTGGAAATAGCAGTGTAAAGATTTATTCCGATTATGATCTCGGTTTGAAATTAGGTGTCCGAACTAAATTTGAAACAGAATTTTAACCCCGATTGGTATGAAACAACTTGTACTCACAATTATTACAGCTTTTTTGATATTATTTTCTACCACAATATCAAAAGGGCAATCCGAGATGACAACATATTTTATGGATGCAGTGCCTCAGTCGCAATATGAGAATCCGGCCCAGATACCAGATGTCAAGTGGCATTTTAGCTTTCCCTTGTTGTCATCTGTTTACGCTGAAGCTGCCAATAGTGGATTCCATTTTCAAGATGTTATTGAAAATAGAGGAGATTCCAGTTATCTTTTACTTGATGAGTTGGTAAACGACAAACTTAATGAAAGCAATCATATAGCGTTTCATGTGAGTCATGAATTGCTTTCCTTTGGCTTTAGAGCAGCCGAGAATATGTACTTTAATTTTGCGCTTAATAATCGCACAAACTTTCGTTTTACTTATCCCAAAGAGCTCTTTGCTTTGCCCTACAATGGCAACGCAGCTTATGTCGGTGAAAAAGTAGAGCTAACACCTCTTAGCTTAAAGGCTACAGATTATGTGGAAATGGCTTTAGGTGCAGCCTGGGAGGAACCCGGAAAATGGTCGGCAGGTCTTCGGTTTAAACTCCTTTTCGGAAGAGCGAACATCTGGACCGAAAAAGTTTATGCCAGTTTGAAAACCGAAGAGCAAGGTTATGATATTACTGCTGAAGCGGAAATGTTAACACGTCTTACAATGCCTCCGGGTATTGACCTTATGAACACTGATAGTATTGGTGAACCGAATTTTGAGGAATATGTGTTAAATACATCTAATGTTGGTTTAGGAGTAGATTTCGGGTTTAATTACTTTATTACCGATGATGTTTCGCTTTCAGCAAGTGTTATTGATCTTGGTTCCATTAACTTTAACCAGAATACATACAAATATGGAAATGAAAGAACTGAAGTAACTTTTGAAGGATTCGATGCATATAATTATGTTAATTTAAGTGACTCGGCTACTAGTGAGGAGATTGAAAATACACTGGATTCTATTGGCCGAAAATTCAACATGGAAACTACCCGCGAAGATTATTCAATGCCGTTGACAACGAGGTTTTATCTTGGAGGCCAGTTTCACATCAATGAAAACCAGCAAGCAGGGTTATTGTTCCGTGGTCAATTTTTTAACGGAGATTTTTGGCCGGCTATAACCGCATCTTACAATCATCGGTTTGGGCGTGTTTTTAGCTTAGCTGCCAGTTATACAGCTACTCATGATAGTTATATGAATATAGGTTTAGGGGGAGCTTTGAATATGGGGCCAATACAATTATATGTGGCCTCGGATAATTGGATGGCAGCTTTTCGCCCCGAACAAACAAAATATTTTAATTTGCATTTTGGACTTAATGTAGCCATCAGACAGAAGAAAGATCAGGACAAACCGATGTTTATCGATGCGGATTAATGCTCGGGCTTTTTCTTTCGTAACCAAAGCTTTTGGCCGGGTTCCGGCTCCGTCCCCCTTTCCATGTGATTTTTTCTATAGATATGTTTTAATTTGATGCCGTATTTTTGAGAAATACTGTACATATTTTCACCTTCCTTAACAGTGTGATGTTTTTCAGACCCTTTTCTGCGTTTGGGTTGAAGATACACGATCATGCCGGGTTTGATTTCCCTGTCATCATCTAGTTCATTGTACTTTTTAATCTGCCAAGTCCACATATCCAGCTCTTCGGCAATTTTCTCCGGAGTATCGCCTTTTCTTGCGATCACGTATTTTATCCGGTTGTTTCGTTTAACCAAAAGTTCATTATTGCTTACATACGATTTGCCAGGTTCTTTTACATTTTCAAACTTTTTTTCCTTAGTCGTACTTTGCTTTTGTTCTGCTTTTGTTGCTTTTTTCTTTTTATGAGCAACAGCTTTGGGCTTTTCTTCTTGTCGCTTTTTAGCTTCAGCCAAACTCATTGTATCATATTTGTCCAAATTATGACGCTCAATTAATCCAATGAGCAATTGCGGATATCTCGGGTTGGTTGCATAGCCTGCTTTTTTTAGGCCTCTGGCCCATTTTTTATATTCCGTAACCTCATAGTCGAAAAGAAATGAGTAACGATCACGGGTGGTAAGAAATGAAGAATGATCATCAAATGAAGCCTCAGGGTTTTTATATTTCCGGAAGCATTCATCTTTGGCATCATCATCTTTGTGAAACGTATCTCCGCTCCATTCCAGATG
>JBNJGZ010000186.1:0-3825 GCA_051748065.1 Bacteroidota bacterium | reverse complement strand
AGTACTTAATTAATTTCATAATAGTAATTTTATAATTTAGTTTTAAGTCAATAAATTTAATAAGTTTAGATTAAATTGATTCTGTTATTCATATTTTTTTAATTAAATCAATAGAATATGGCTTAATTTGTTTCATGAATAATCGGCATATTCAGTGCAACCAATATTTTAAACCAAAAACCGCCTCAACTCTAAGGAACAAATCCTTCTAGTATTGTATTATAAGTTTCTGCTTTATAGATAGTTGATCATTTGACAGAAAATAAATTCCCGATGGTAAATTTGGACTAACCTCAACTGCATCTCCTGCTTCAATGTCAATATTAATTCGATTCATTAACCGACCCGACATGTCCATCAGTGATAATGGTCCGGTAATTCTTTCACCGGTTGTATTCTTAATAAAAAAACTGCGTTTCGCCGGATTTGGATAAATCTCTAATTGACTTTTGATATCATGAACCTGTACGTTTCCTACAATCATTTCTTCATTCAAAATTAAGTCCAGTAAAGCCCCTGATTGTGTTGTATCAAAATAATAAAGTGGAACACCACATATAAGAAAAATTGAATTTCCATTCTTGTACTTTATGGCAATTGGTTCATTATCAAAGTTATTGTCCGGGCTTGTTTCTGTATTACTCTGATAGGTTAAAACCACCGAAGCATTCGCATTGGGCACCAGTACATCGACATTAGGCAGTAACCCTTCAAAATTTGCTAATATTTTATCGGGATCTACATTTGCATTAATACCGGAAGAGTGCGAAATTTGCTTTAATTGTGCTCCGTCATTTTCCAACACATTAGTAATTCCCAGGTTATAGACCCAACTCTCTGCATCAAATGGTTCTCCTTCCGGATGACCCGGCTCAATATGTAGCTGCGGATTCTTACCAAAAAATACCATTTTTCCACCATTTTCAATATAAGACTGAATCAAATCAAGGTTTTCATAAAACCTGGAATAGTTAGACGAAAAAGTATTCCAAATTACTACTTTCATATTTTGCATAATCGGTAAATACTGCTTTTCGGTAATGGCAGAGAAAAGGTAATAATTATCTTGAGGCAAAATATTCTCATAAAATTCCAGCACATCAGCATTAGAGGGGTTTGCATATCCACCCAGATTGCCAGAAACTACCATTATATCATCTTTTGTTTCTGTAGCATAAACCATACAGGTTTCACTTCTTGTTTCGTTTCCATCAGTGTCTTTTACCAATAAGGCATATTCCCACAATCCTGTTGGATGATTTGTTATTTCATATTCGACAGAAGAAACTCCAAGGCTCTCGATGGTTTCCCATGCTGAAGTATCGTTTGCTCTGCGTTGCAAAATCATCTCCGTGAGGTCTTCATGTACTTCTCCCGACCATTCCATATGAATGTTGTTTAAGTCCATATTTGCAGACATTTCGAAAACCCCGGGCTGGTCATTTAGTTCAATTATTTTTTCATGAATAAACCCACGCACACTATCGTTTGTGGTTTTTTGTAATGTTACCTTCACTTTTGAATTTAGCGGCATTTCGGTAATATGCAATGTGTCTTCAACTGTATTCTCAGACAATAATAATTGTTCATCCTGATAAACCTTAATTTGGTAATATGCCACATTATCAACGGGTGCCCAGCGAACTGTAAAATCAGTACCATTACCGGCTAAACTCACACCTGTAAATTCAGAAACCGGATAAGCCCCACACATATTCCAGGTAACAGCAAAAGCTCCCTGCACCATTTTATGTGCAAAAGGCATTTCACAACTATCTACAATATCATTTGTTTGATGATATTGTTCAGAAAAATCAAATTCCTGAAAATAAACTATGGGGATACCTTCTTCTTCAAAAGGCCAGTTATCTCCTGCAGCAGCAGTCTTATGATGAATTACAATATCTGTGTATTTTTCAATATATGTATATGTGTAAGAAAAAATATCATCATAATAATAATTCATTTGCGGTGTTGAAGATGTTTGGTTGGCAATCATGTCCAGATTAATGTAAAACAATGGCAATGAATCCATCAACTTATAGCGCTCAACATAACTTTCACTCCCCAAAATACCCGTCTCCTCGCCTGTCCACGTTGCAAAGTGTAATGGTAATACCGCATCGTAATTCTGTTTGAAAACCCTTGCAATTTCTAAAACTCCTGCGGTTCCGGAAGCGTTATCATCAGCCCCGGGAGCGGTATCCATTACAGTTGAGTGGTTATAAGTGGTGGCATCGTGGTGTGCGCCAATCATTCCATAATCGCCGGAATTATAGACGTTATTGCTTCTGCAAATGACATTATAAATCATTTTTTCTTCTCCGGAATTGATCGATACAGCTAATAGTGAATCCAAAAAAACATCTTCGTATCCGAATGATTCAAATTTTTGTTTTATCCAAAGTGCTACCTCTTTTCGGTTTTCAGCAAACGTATAACGGGTTCCAAATGCTTCAAGTTGACGCATATAACTCTCTATACTATCTTGATTGATTTCCTGAATAATTTGCCCGAGTTGGTCTTTATCTAAATTTTTTTGTCCGAATGAAAACAATGAAACAATCAATAAAAAAACACATACAAATTTTTTCATAGCCTTAATATAAAATGTAACAAAATAAATCAATTTAGGTAAGAAGTAACTGTTTCCGGCAATATTATAATTTTTTTCAAACAAATCAATATATTTGCAGGGAAACTAAAAGAGAAGAATTATGCTGGAAAAAATCAACAAAGCGGCATCGTATGTAGAGAGCCAATTAAAAGACAAGCCTGAAGTAGGCGTAATTTTAGGAAGCGGGTTAGGAAATTTCGGAAACCGCATTGAAAACGCAACAAAAATCCCTTATGAAGATATCCCCGGGTTCCCGGTATCGACTGTAGAAGGTCATTCCGGACAATTTATTTTTGGCGACCTTGGCGGGAAAAAAGTTATTGCCATGCAAGGCCGTTTTCATTACTACGAAGGTTATGAAATGAATCAGTTAACCATGCCTGTACGCGTATTTAAGCAACTGGGCGTAAAAACTATGTTTGTATCTAATGCTGCCGGAGGGCTCAACCCCGAATTTAATGCCGGCGACATGATGATTATCAACGATCATATCAACTTCTTCCCACAAAATGCATTGCGCGGCAAAAATTTGGATGAGTTCGGCCCACGCTTCCCCGACATGAGCGAACCCTACTCGCAAAAACTTATTGCCAAAGCAGAACAAATTGCCAAAGAAGAAGGAATAAAAGTAAAAAAAGGCGTTTATGTAGGCAGCAGCGGCCCGACACTGGAAACCTCGGCCGAATACAACATGTTTAAAATACTGGGTGCCGATGCAACCGGAATGTCTACCGTACCCGAAGTAATTGTTGCCGTTCATCAGGGCATGCAGGTTTTTGGTATGTCGGTTATCACCAACGTAAGTGAACCAGCCGACCCGGAAAAAGGCACAACACACGACGAAGTACAAGATGTAGCAGGAACCGTTGAGCCACAAATGACCAAGATTTTTACACGATTAATTGAATCATTGTAAAAGCTACATCCAACTTATAAAATAACCGAAACCGGTATTTAGTGACTGCAAGAAGACCCCTTGTTTTTCGAAGTCTTTGATAAGGAAACTTCGAGAACAAGGCTTGTTCCGATGAAATCGGAAGCTTGCGAACATTTATTATCAGGAGTCCCGAAAATCGGGATGACTGGTGATAAATGTGAGCGTAACGTGATAGAAGCATGTCGAAATGCAGTTATCGGAGTTTTCTTGCAAAGACTATTTAGATACTGTCTATAACGTGAAGTGTTTAGTTCAGAATGTTCGAGATCAA
>JBNJGZ010000185.1:0-3868 GCA_051748065.1 Bacteroidota bacterium | reverse complement strand
CTTTTTACCTAATTTACGTTTCTTTTTCTTTTTTCCTTCATCTTGATCATCTTTCGGGTCTTTTTTATCGTCAGACTTTTCTTTGGCTTGTCTGCGTTTGGGCTCTTTTTTCTTTTTCTCTTCCTTGTCTTCTGCTTTCTCTTTCGTCAGGTCTATACGCCCGCCTGAGATTTTTTTCAGTTTATTCATGTCTTCTTCATGCAAATTAGAGCCAAATCGATACCCAATTGAAATGCTGTAGTTTGCCTGATTTTTCAACAGATAATCCGCATCATAAGCTGCAAAATTGCGCCATCCAAAATCAAAGCCGATATATGTAAAAAATGCTCTGTAGCTCCAGGTGATCTTGTTTGCCCAGCCAACATCCAGCATACGCATTTCCTGTTCGTCTGAGCCAACAGCACAACTTACTTCACGTGAACCATTGTGGTTATAAATTTTATTATCAATAGACCATAGCATATAAGCCCCGGTTTCAAGGCCGATAAAACTATTTCGTCCTACAGGAATAGAATATCCAAATCGCAAAGGCACAGATATAAAGTAATCAGTATATTTAGTGGCATTAAATAAAGTTATTCCATCAGAGACAGGATTATTATTATTTAACCTGACTTCTCTTTTTCCCAGAATAAATTCAAAAGCTGAATAGAGACGGTCATAGCCTTCATGGTCTGTTACGTAACTATATCCTCCGTATAAACTGTAGCCATTGGGGATATAATCTTTAAACCGTGCTTTGCTTTGGTCCTCCTGGATTCTAAAATTATAAAGAGAAGCCCCCATAAAAAAGTCTTCCCCGTCATTAAAAGCTTTTTTCCAGTGGGATTTTGCCAGACTAAAATTGATTGGATTGTCCTGGGCATGCAAATTTTGCAGAAACATTGCCAGAATGAATCCACAAAGGAGCGTAGATATTTTTTTCATTTGAAAGTCAGGTTTAAGATTTATTTCCCAGCAAAAATATAAAAACTATCAAAAAGGGGATTATTTGTACACGAAAAATTTAGTGAATTTTGAATGTTCAAAGGGAGCACCTAAATAACAACTAATAAACGTAAAACAACAAACCCCGTTAATACACGCTCTTCACAAAGCAGAAATCGAAAAAATGCACAAAAAAAAGAGCAAAAGTACCGGCTATTGCTCAATACTCTTGCTCTAATCTGCTTTGTGACTCCGGGAGGAGTCGAACCCCCAGCCTTCTGATCCGTAGTCAGACGCTCTATCCAGTTGAGCTACGGAGCCGTTTTGCGAGTGCAAATATAAGCTTTTTTTGATAATTGCAATCTTCATTCTGGCATTTTTTGCAATATTTTTGTGTTTGGGCTTTCGGATTTCCGGGAAGACACAGATTATCAACTGTCTGATGTATTGCTGAAAAGTTTAACCGATTATTCGATTAGTGACACCTGAAGTCTTACATTTTTTTTAAACCATTTAAGATCAAGTGTGATGTTATTTCTTGAACAAAGCAGTTTCAATCTTTGTTTACCTGTATTAATCATAAAAAATAAATAAAAAGTTATATTTGTATGTAAACCAGATTAGAATGCAAAAGCACATACAATATTATGTTTTTATTTATTTTTTACATGTGCATTAATTTCAGGCCATCTGTCCCGCCGAATAGGCGGGAAAAGCCTCCGATAAATACGGGGCAGGCTTTGAAATAGATTACTATGTCTGCGACTTTCGTCGCCTTGCATCTGACCTAAACTTAATGCATGATAATACAGGTTAAAAATGGCGAACATAACTGAAGAACAATAAACATGGCAAAATCAAAAAAATATTCAATCACCACTACCGATAAAGCGGTACTTAAAGAATGGTATAAACTACTGACTTTAGGGCGTAAGTTAGATGAAAAAGCACCCAATTATTTAAAACAGGCTTTGGGCTGGTCATATCATGCTCCTTATGCCGGGCATGATGGCATACAGCTGGCTATCGGGCAAGTCTTTCAACAAAAGAAAGATCACCTCTTCCCCTATTACCGGGATATGCTGACGGCACTCTCGGCCGGGCTCACTGCTGAAGAGATTATTCTTAACGGCATTAGTAAAGCTACAGATGTAGCCAGCGGCGGACGACACATGTCCAACCACTTTGCAAAACCGGAATGGAATATTCATAATGTGTCCAGTGCTACGGGTAACCATACTCAACATGCTGTTGGTGTTGCCCGCGGGATAAAAACCTATAAAGACGATGCCGTTTCTTTTTCCTCTCAGGGCGAGTCTTCCACTTCGGAAGGATATGTTTATGAGGCGATAAACGGGGCCAGCCGCGAAAAGCTACCTGTGGTTTTTGTATTGCAGGATAACCGCTTCGGCATAGCGGTACCCCGCGAAGACCAAACGGCAAATCTGCGTGCGGCAGACAATTTCAGAGGTTTCCGCAATCTTCATATCATCCATTGTGATGGTAAAGATATTTTTGACTCTATGAATGCTATGACAGAAGCGCGTCAGCATGCATCAGAACAACAGGAGCCTGTAATTGTCCATGCCAGTGTTATTCGTATGGGCTCCCACTCCAACAGTGACCGTCATGAGCTTTACCGTGATGAAAAAGAACTGGAAGAAATGCGGCGCCTCGATCCACTGGCTCGTTTCCGGGCACAGCTGTTGCGCTCGAAAAAGTTTACCGAAAATCAACTGGATGAGATCGACAAAGAAGTAAAAGACCTGGTCTCTAAAGCTCATAAAAAAGCGCTTAAAGCTCCCGATCCTAAGCCGGAAAGCATTTATGACTTTGTGCTTCCCGAGCCTTACAAACCTGAAAAATACATTGCCGGAACACATGAGTTTACCGGTGACAAAAAGAAATTTATCGATGCATTAAATGAAACGCTAAAAGCCGAATTTCGTCATAATGAACACACTTATTTGTGGGGACAGGATGTAGCTTATAAAGAAAAAGGCGGGATATTTAATGTGACCAAAGGAATGCAACAGGAATTCGGCAAAGAGCGGATTTTTAACGCCCCTATTGCAGAAGATTTTATTGTTGGTACAGCCAACGGCATGAGCCGGTACGATGACAAGATTCAAATTGTGGTTGAAGGAGCTGAGTTTGCAGATTATTTTTGGCCGGCCATGGAGCAGTTTGTAGAGATGACGCATGAATATTGGCGTACAAACGGAAAGTTTGCCCCGAATGTGGTTATTCGATTAGCCTCCGGAGGATATATCGGGGGCGGATTATATCATTCCCAAACGACAGAAGGTGTCATGACTACTTTTCCGGGAATACGAATAGTATATCCTTCGTTTGCTGACGATGCGGCAGGCTTGCTGCGAACAGCAATGCGCTCCAAAGGTCCCACCCTCTTTTTAGAACCTAAAGCCCTTTATAACGCGCCCATTGCAGCCACGCCTATTCCTGACGATTTTGAAGTGCCCTTTGGAAAAGCCAGACTAAGACGCGAAGGAAAACACCTGAGCATTATTACCTATGGCAATACGGTGCATCAAAGTCTGCAGGCAGCCGAAAAAATGGCTGAAGAAAAAGGCTACGAAATCGAAGTGCTGGATTTACGCTCATTGGCACCATTGGACAAAGCTTCTATCATTGACACCGTGAAGAAAACAAACCGGGCTTTGGTTGTACATGAAGACAAAGTGAAATCAGGCTTTGGCGGAGAACTTGCCGGTATTATTGCAGATGAAGCGTTTATGTTCCTGGATGCTCCGGTGAAACGTGTTGGCTCAACATTTACACCCGTAGGCTTTAATCCGATTTTGGAAAAAGCAATCCTGCCCAATAAAGATAAAATATTTGATGCCGCTATGGAATTGCTGGAATTTTAATGTTTTGGCATACCATCAAAAAAAAAGCTACTCCGCAAAGAGTAGCTTTT
>JBNJGZ010000184.1:0-3878 GCA_051748065.1 Bacteroidota bacterium | reverse complement strand
GGCATAAAATCCGGCAAAAATAAAATGTTGCCACTTTTCGTGATCCAGCAATACCCCGGATTCATGGATCGCTCTTATAGCCATTCCCTGATATGCTTTACGTTGTTTAAGCAGGCTTTCGCGAAGTTTATGGTAATACGTTTTCAGTAAAGCAAAAAAGGCAACATATTCTTTTTCATTTTTCGTCAGTTGGTCTTTGTCAGGACGCCATTTTTCAATGGCTTTAGCTTCGCTTAAAAATGAAAACAGGGCGGAAGCATCGGCCAGGTTTTCATCAATAGCATTGAAGTCGTGAACCATCATAGGCGCCCAGGCCAAAAAGCTTTCCAGACTGGCTTTTTCGTTGTTCTCTATTTCCTGATGTACGCGAAACAACTCAATTACCAGGGCGGTGGGATCTATTTGCTCGTAGCCGGATGCTGCATAAACAAAATCTTCTATGCTGAAAATATCCGGTAACCACATACTGCCCGAAAAGTCCGATTGTCTCAATTCTTTTTTCAGATAAGCCACAGCCCGCCGGCTGGGTAGTATGACAGCCAGTTGGTGGGCGTTGTTTTGGTGTTTTTCGATGATTTCACGGGCAACTTTGCCTAAGAATGTGTCCACAATACCTCCGTTTTCATTGTTAATCCTGAATGCATGGAATGGATGTTTTACCATGTCAAATTTACAAAAAAATCCCGTCTGAGAATTCGGTAGGCCAGATTATAAAAATTGGTTTCAGGAATTGTTTTTCAGATATTGTTCGACCTCATGAAGTTTTTCGGGAGTTCCCGTGTCAAACCAAAAAGAATTATCATGATTAAAGCCTGAAATGATGTGTTTTGGAGCCAGATCCAGATATGTGTTTATGATGGAGAACACTTCTTTGTCGGGAAAATACCGGAATATCTCCGGCCGGATAATGTGAATTCCGCTAAAAGCCTGTTCGTGAAGAGATTCATCTTTTTGGGCATGGCGTATTTCTTCGCCTGTGCGAGTGTTTTTCCAGCCTTTCAGTTTCCGTTGCTGATCCCATAAAAGGTAGCGCGACGATTTCCTTGTACGTATTGCCAGAGTGGCGATAGCGTTATCTTTCCGGTGCGTTGCCAGCATTTCGTTCAGATCAATATCCGAAATAATGTCAACATTGTAAGCCCAGAATGATTGGTTGTCATCAAAAAACCAGGATGCTTTTTTTAAAGCACCTCCGGTATCTAAAAGGAGGGAGCGTTCATCGGATATTGATATGTTGACATTGTTAAATTTTTTTTGCTCCAGAAATTTTAAAACTTTATCTCCAAAATGATGGATGTTGATGATCAGATCGGTAACCCCAAAATTTGCAAGTTTATTGATGGCTCGCTCAAGCAATGTAACTCCATTAACCTTAACTAAAGCCTTAGGCTTGTCGTTTGTTAAGGGATGCAGACGGCTTCCCAGTCCTGCTGCGAATATTATTGCTTTTTGAGGCATTTGGTCATTGTTGAATGAAGCCATGAATGGATTTTTTCGTTGATGACGGTTAATCTTTTACTCTAAAAATTTTGCTCCCGGTGCCTGAGGTCAATCGATACATCAAACATTTCTTTTATACGGTTTGCTATAAAATTGGCCATATACACGGAACGATGCTGCCCTCCGGTACAGCCGAAACTGACAGAAAGGTGATCAAAACCTCGTTCCAGATAATTTTCCACCGCCTGTCTTGTTAACGCCCAGGTGTGATCCAAAAACTTATGGACTTCCGGTTTGGCATTTAAGAAGTTAATTACTTCGGTGTCGTTACCAGTCAGGTCTTTGTAAGCTTCATATCTGCCGGGATTGGGAAGAGGACGGCAATCAAAAACAAATCCTCCGCCATGTCCACTGGTATCTACCGGGATCCCACGTTTATAAGAAAAACTGTTAAGCTCTACGGTCAAATGTTTTTGCCCGGCGCTAATGCTTTGTAACTTTTGGGAATGAGTAATAGCTTTTAATGCATAGGTTAACTCCGGTATATGAACCGGCAGGTTCTGATTATCCAGAAGTTGCTTTAAGTTAGCAACGGCAAAGGGGATGCTTTGCAAAAAATGTTTTTTCCCTTCGAAAAAACCCCGGTAGCCATAAGCACCCATGGCTTGCATAATCCGGATAAGTACAAAGCCGTAATAATAATCACGGAACTTTTGTTTATTGAGATCCGGGATGTATTGTTGAAGTTCTTCCAAATAAATCTCGAGGAATTTATCACGGATATCCTGCGGGATATTGGCTTTGGCATCATAAAGCAAGGAAGCTATATCATATTGCAAAGCACCCTGTCTTCCGCCCTGAAAGTCTATGAAATAAGGTTTTTCATCCTTAATCATAATATTGCGTGACTGAAAATCGCGATACATAAAATAATGATCGGGAGCTTCGGATAAAAAATCCATGAATGTATTGAAATCATTTTCAAGTTTCTCTTCATCAAATGGAATATCGGCGAGTTTCAAGAAATAGTATTTGAAATAATTCAAATCCCAGAGCATGGATTGGCGATCGAACCGTTTCCGGGGATAGCAATATTCATAGTTGATATCCTGAGCGGCTTTTACCTGAAATCCAGGCAACCATTTTAGGACTTGCTTGTAGTATCCGTTTAAACGTTCCGAGAAATCACCATCGCGGTTATCGGCTTCGATATACGAAAACAACGTATTTTCCCCCAGGTCTTCCTGTAAATAGATGTTTTTTTCTTCATCGGAAGCAAAAATTTCGGGAACCGGGAGTTGATGTTTTTTGAAATGACGGGCAAAATAAAGAAAAGCTTTGTTTTCCGCTTTATCTGCATTATATACGCCAATAACGTTTTGTTTGCCCTGTAGTCTGTAATATTGGCGGTTCGAACCGGAGCGCGGCAAAGCTTCAATAGAAGCAGCTTTCTCGCCTGTGAACGATTCATACAGGTTATTCAGGTCTTTCTTGATTTGTGATTCCATTTGATTTTCGCTTATATAGTACAAAGATACATTTTCTGGTAATATTTTATGTTGAGAAATTTTCTGTTTTATCGAGTCTCATTTTTTGTTAAGTATGGACAGATAAATTTTGGCAGAACTGATTTGTTGGAACGAAACTGCAATGTTATCAAAGCGAAATAAAAAAGATAAGAATCCGAAAACTATCGTCTCCTAAAGCAATTCGCTGAAGCTTTTTTCAGCATTTGCGGCTGATATGTTTTATTTGCCTGATTATATTCTTAATGTAATGAACAAATTGATTTTTTGATCTGTTTAAATTCCTGATAATCCTTAAATCGTACACTTATGAAAGAATCCCGATCAGAAGAAATTTTAAAAAAGGCTATTCTTATGGAAAGAAGAGGTAAATCCTTTTATGAACAAGTAGCCAAAAGCACGGATAATGAAGAAGTAGCCAATATTTTCCAGATTATGGCTAAAGAAGAACAGACGCATATTGACTATTTGTCAGAGCAATTCAAGTATTTCAAGGAAAACAATAAGTTTAAAGAGGACAAACTGGAAGCTAAAGATGACTCTGATGATGCGATTGCTAACTTAATCCTCTCCGGAGACATAAAAAATAAAATCTCGGCAGCCGGCTACGAGGCAGCAGCTATCAATGCAGCTATTGATATGGAAACTAAAGCCATTGAAGTGTATTCGGAGCATGCAAAGAAGACCAATGACAAAAATGAGAAAGAACTTTTCCAATGGCTGGCAGACTGGGAAAAAGGGCATCACAAAATCCTTAACGAACTTAGCAAAGAACTGCAGGAAGAAATTTGGAATGATAATGCCTTCTGGCCATTTTAGTCATGCATTTATAAAGTTTAATGATTACTGATTGCGTAAGTCCTTTATGCAGTTGTGAATATTAATGAGCAGGTTGAATAAGCCTGCTTTTTT
>JBNJGZ010000183.1:0-3889 GCA_051748065.1 Bacteroidota bacterium | reverse complement strand
GGCCAAATCAGTTTTTTTGCATTATTCTCTTTAATTATTATTGGTAGCTTATGGGAGTTTTACAACCTAAGCAATCTAAAGAATAAAAATCCTCAAAAATGGCTGGGTCTGTCTGTTGGACTTCTAACTTTTGTCATCGCATTTTTTCATGCAAGGAATACTTTACCTGCAACATGGTTTATTCTCATCTTTTTTAGCTTTTTTATATTTGCTATTGTGGAAATCTTCAGAAAACAGGCAAATCCGGCAAATGCCTTTACTTCTATCACTGGAGTCATATACATTGCAGGGACTCTTTCAACAGCAAATTATTTAGTATTCAACCAATCATCTCACAATGCTTTTTCTTATCAATTTGAGCTTATCTTAGGTATCTTCATAATTATTTGGGCAAATGACACAATGGCTTATTTGATAGGAAAAAAAACAGGAAAGCATAAATTAATGAAACGAGTTTCTCCTAAAAAAACATGGGAGGGCACCCTGGCAGGTCTTGTGTTTGCCTGCATAACCAGCACGATCCTTTCAATTTTCTTAATTCCTCTCAGTACTATAGAAGCAGGAATTTTAGGAATATTAATCTCCATAGCAGCTAACTTAGGAGATTTGTTTGAATCTGCTATGAAAAGAAACACAGGCAAAAAAGACTCAGGAAAACTGCTACCCGGACATGGCGGGGTTTTAGATCGATTTGACGCAGCCCTTTTTGCTATTCCTTTTTCATTTTTCTATCTCAATTATTTTGTTTAATCAAAAATACTTAAAATAAAATTTTATGGTTTTATAAATAAGATAGGATGTAGTATAAGGTAGTATAAAATAATTCATCAACATTCTTCAAAGTTTTTTGTTAACTTTGTACTTTATAATAGATTAGCAGTTAATAATGAAAATACATAAAGAAGGACATAAAATAATAAGAAATTTTTTCTTGTTCTTAATCGGGATCAATTTACTGGTCTTATTGATAAATACAGACAAGCATATTGTCTGGAGCGTTTCAACAATATCACTCGTCATGATGCTGTTGGTTATCCGTTTCTTCCGGGTACCGGTCAGGAACGCATTGATAAATGAAAATTCCATTTTATGCCCTGCTGATGGGAAAATTGTAGCCATAGAGGAAACATCGGAAGATGAGTTCTTTAAAGACAAAAGGATTCAGATTTCCATCTTTATGTCTATTTGGAATGTGCATGTAAATTGGCATCCAATAGACGGAAGTATAAAATATTTTAAATACCATCCGGGAAAATATCTACTGGCCAAGCATCCTAAATCTTCCCTGGAAAATGAAAGAACATCAATAGTAGTAGAAAAAACGAAAGAACAGGCGATTATGGTACGACAAATCGCCGGGGCTGCTGCACGCAGAATTGTAACTTATGCTAACATTGATCAAACCATAAAACAAGCCGAACAACTGGGCATAATCAAATTCGGATCAAGAGTAGATGTTTTCCTTCCACTAAATACCAGGTTAAACATCAAATTAAAAGATAGTGTCAAGGCTCAGGAATCTATTCTGGGTTATTGGAAATAAATTCAGCTTTTAACGTTTGTAGAAATTGTTCAGTTGAACCTCTTTCAATTTGTCTTTATCGTTGAAAATAAAAACAGCCTGTCTTTTACCGTTATCAAACTTACATGTGTCAAGTGTGAAAGTTCTATCGGTAAAGTTCTGATTTAACATTTCCCTGGAAACTCCCGGCCGCAAATTTCCGGCAAGAGGTGTTTTTTTATATCTGATTTTTGCTGTAAGAAAAGATGTTTTGCCTTTTTGAGTTTTATAAAAGATGAAACTGTTTCCTTTTCTTATGAATTTATAGATTGTATCTTTTCTGCTGGTATCTGAGCTTAAAGTTCTTATAAAAGTTCTTTTCCGGTAATCCTGTCCTTTTTCAGATTCAAAATCACTCATATTAAGCTGAAAACCCAAAGGTTCATTTAAAAAATCATCGCTGTTTACAGGTTGCAGATTTTCCATTTTGGGTTCTGAGACAGAACAACCAATAAAAAAGAAAAAGCCTAAAATAAAGACAAATCTATACATTGCAGTTTTTCTCAAATTTACTAAGAATTAAAGAAAAAATAAAGCTACGCCGCCAAAAGCAATAAAAGCACCTGTAACTTCAAGTGCATTGACCTTTTCACCAAAGACTAACACAGCGGGAGGAATAATCATAACAGGAACAAGTGCCATAAGCGTTGATGCAATCCCCGTCAGTGTATTTTGCACAGCCAAAAGAGACATGGCAACACCAAGAAAAGGACCAAAAAAGGCACCTATAGTAACCCGCTTCATAGCTTTTTTATGTTTCAACGCTGTAAACACTTTCCTCCACCGATTCATAATAAAAAATAATACAGCAAATCCTATTGTTCCGGCAATAACTCTTATTTGAGTAGCAGCAAATGCATCGTAGTCCTGCATTCCAAACTTGCTCAAAACCAACCCGGTAGCTTGCCCGGCAGCACCACCAAAGGCCAAAATAATTCCAATTGCCTGATATGAAAGCTGCTTCTTCTTAGGTGGATTTTCGGCAATTCGTGAAGGATTTGGATTGCGGTTTTTTCTCTGGGTTATAACAAGGATAATACCTGTCAGGGTGACAACCATTCCGATAATATTCAACCATGTAAGTCTCTCTCCCATTACGAACCAACCAATAATTCCTGCAATTGGCGGAGTAAAAGACATAATCAAAGAAGACAACCGGGCTCCAATTCTTACATAAGCTTCAAACAAAAACAGATCGCCAAGCGAAAAACCAACAAGACCGGAGATTATAAGCCATTTCCACTGATGAAAAGTAGCATCAACCGGTAAGAACAGTCCTCTGGAAATCCATGTATAGATTCCCAATAAAAAAATGGCCATAAAAAGCCGGATTAGATTTACCGAAAGCGAGCCTATTTTCTTCCCTGCAGATTCAAAAGCTATAGCTGTTGCAGTCCAGCAAAAAGCTGCTGCCAACCCTGCTATTTCACCAATATAAGATTCCATTGTATTCTCTTTTTACTCGATTCTTCAAAACAATAAAATATGTCGTTTTGATGATATTGGAATAGTGAAGTTTAAATTGTCGAATAATAATTCACACATTCAGAAATATTAACCCAACAAAGTGTTATTTTTTAATGCCTTAACCTGCAGGCTACCAAAAAGTTATCAACATCAAACCAAAGCTGAACTCTGTCAACCTCGGAATTATCCTAATTCTTTGTTAAAAAAATAAAAGAAAAATTTGAATATATAAAATGCAATTTTATATATTTACGTGAATAAATTTAACTTAATGAGCCGATTTAAAGCTTTTATCATAATACTACTCTTTATCTGCTTCGCTTCCGTCAAAAGCTATTCTCAAATTGACGGGATCACCATCAAAGACAGTACGTATGTTTCTGAATTTGAACACTTCCTATTCCCTATGAAAATTGTTTCAGGAGACACTCTTAATTTCGATGCAGATACCGCAAACTACAGTTTTAACTGGTCTGTTGACGGAGCTTCGGCAAAACCGGAATACAACACATATATTTCAAACAACGATACAATACCCTATTTTAAACAAAAATTTGAATCCTCCGATACATACGAAGTAACACTGGAAATTATAAATGATACTTCCGGGATTTCATATTTTGCAAATATCAATATATCAACAAATAATAACATAGAGGTTCCCAATGTATTCACTCCGGATGGAGATGGCAAAAACGATCTTTTTGTGGTAAAATCATCGGGAGACACTAACAACAAGCTAAAATTATTGATATACACAAGAAATGGCGATCTCATCTATGAAAAAATTGCACCTGTGGTATATTGGGACGGAAAATTAGCTTCCGGGGATTATGCACAGGAAGGAGTGTACTATTATAT
>JBNJGZ010000182.1:0-3913 GCA_051748065.1 Bacteroidota bacterium | reverse complement strand
GGGAATACCGTATCCTTTCAGCGTATCCGGATTGAGATATTGTGAAGCGCTCTTTTCGATAGCACTTTTCAATTCCATATTTGTAACCTCAGGGTTGGCCTGCCATAAGGAAGCTGCCGCTCCGGAAATCAAAGGAGCTGAAAAGGAAGTTCCGGCTCCATAGCTAACCTGATCGTAACTATTCACAAATGCGGTCCCTTCTCCCACCGCTGTTACATTTGGTTTTAGTTTTCCGTTACTGTTGGGACCAATAGAGCTAAAATCTGCATATACCTGTTCCTGATTGACTGCACCGATAGTTAACACACTGTCTGCATCAGCAGGGGCTCCCACATACGTCCAACTACTGTTCCCTAAATTTCCGGCACTACTGACAACCAACATCCCTTTATTTGACGCAATACTCGCCGCTTTTGAGGAATATGCCGTGTTTCCGTTCATGTCTTGATAAGAATAGCTCAAAGGGGAAAAATCAAACGTGGTATATCCCAGCGAAGAATTGATAATATCAGCTCCCAGGCTGTCGGCAAATTCTGCACCGGAAGCCCAATTGAGCTCTTCTACAGGATATTCGCTTCCGGCATCTTCGGTTCGTAACAAAAGATAATCGGCTCCGGGAGCTGAACCCAAATAATTCCCGGGAAGACGGGCTGCCATAATAGATAATACAGCCTGACCGTGAAAGCTGCCATGAAAAACATTAGGATCACGATCAACAAAATCATAGGTAGCTTTAATTTGATTTCGGTCAAATAAATGGCCTAACGACATCATGCTCTCTACATTTGAAAAACCGGCATCCAAAACGGCAATTCGCTTACCTTCTCCTGTGTATCCATCCTGATAGAACTTATGTAAATTTAACATTTGAATTTGACCACCGGCAAATCCATACTCCTCAATATTATATTTTATTTGTTCTGTTTTTGAATCCTTATTTAATCTGGTTTTCTTTTGCTTTTCTTCTTTTGTTAAAATACTCTGATAACGCACCGTATCAACATTTTTAACAAAAGATTGCGCACGGATAGCATTAAGTGTTTTTAATGTGTCCACCGAAATCACGACTCCGTTTAGCCATTTTGTTGTGTTCAGGATATGGGCTCCGGTTTTTTTCAAACTATCCAGATAAAACCGGCTTACGGGCAGATCGTTACTATCGATTGCGATATTCATCCGATCGCGGCGTTCTATAGCACGTTTACTTAAAAATGCTTCGGGAGAGGAAAGACTGTAATTCGTATGTTTTTTATCTGTAAATTTCACAAAGAAACGATCGGGAATATATTGCTGTCCAAAACTATTTACAGCTATTCCGAGAAGAACTACTAAAATAATCCAGGCTAAATTAATTCGCATACTCCAATAATTTATACGTGCATTTATAGCCACTTTCTATTTCTCCGGTTGAAATATCCAGGTCTTGCGAAATATCCTGTTTGTAAATCATGCCCACATCCGGAGCGTAAACTTCATAAGCCTGATCATTACTGATAAGTGTCTGCTGATTTTCCTGCTCAACAGTTATTGTATTTTCATAACTATCAGCATTCACTTGCTGACTACCATTTATTTCAGTAATTTCATATTCATCGGGTTGATTGGAATTATAGATGTTTGCATCCCATGCAGTTCCTATATCAAACGGAAAAACAAGCTTGATAATAGCGTGATTATCTATGGTTTTTATAACTCTTGCACTGTCTTTCATTAAAGTATACACTTTGTCGATACTCCAGTCCAGCGTATCATGTTGTTTAATGAAACGTTCTACCCGGAAAACTGTTCGATTTTCCTCATCCTGAAAATCTGATTTTATCACCTCTTTTACTTGCACTGAAAACGTATCTATACGAGGAGGAGAATAGAAATCATCCCAAACAACAGAGTCTACCTGATAAATATGATATACATTCTCTTCTACCGGAAAATAACGGTATTTCATATCCACCGGCTCCTCGTTTTTTTGGTCACAGGCAGCTAATCCAAGGATTATCAAAATAAAAAAAGTAAATAATTTGTTCTGCATCATTTTATTTTTAACACGTCCCGGCAAACAGAATATTTTAAACCCATTTCATTCTATTTCAGCCCTATTTTTTAAAAAGGCCCACACAACAAATATACAAAAATCTAAGGATTTTAAATTGCGGTTCTTTAAAAAACAGCAAGCAAAACGCTAAAATTTCAAATAAACAACAAGCCCGACAAGCATAATCAAAGCCAAAGCAGCAGCTCCGACAAAGGCAGCCACATGGTCACCCAAAAAATAAAACCAACCAATGATTAGTGGTCCGGTGGTTTGACCAATACGTAAGACCATTCCGTTAAACGACATAAACATACCACGATATTCCAGAGGTGCTAATTTTGTTAAATGCGACTGTATACTGGGAAAATTCATCCCATGACCAACGCCAAAAATAATTATTGGGATTACCATCATGAGCGGTTGAGCAATAAAGGGAATGATTGAAAATGAAATTACATAGGACAAAAATCCCAACAGCACCATTTTTCGTTCGGAGATATAACTGTTAATTTTACCTAACATAGTGGAAGTTATAGCCGTAACGACGGACATGGAAGTCAGTACCAGACCGATTTCAAAAGATGATGAGTCAAATTTGTCACGCATCAGCAATGGCAGATAAGTTAAATAAGCTCCGAATAATATGACAAAAACCACGAAACTGGAAACAAAAAGTATAATCACCGAAGGAGATTTAATATTTTGAAAAGCACTCTTCAGATAGGTAAAAAAATCACCTTCCCGTTTGGGTTCCGGATTATCGAGTTTAAATAATACAGCCCATGCTACAGGCAAGGCCAGCAACGGAAGTAAAAAAGGATAATGCCATCCTAAAATAGCAAGCGCCCCTCCTATTGCCGGATAACTGGCTGTTCCAATGCTGAGTATCCCGGCTACATAGCCCATTACTTTCGAGCGTTCTTCTTTAGCATAAATATCACCTACCAATGTACTGTTGAGGGACCCTAAAGAGGCAGCTCCCGCACCTTGCAACACACGAAACAACAACAATAATTCAAAGTCACGCAGAAAAAAACATACAAACCCGGCAACAGCAAATAATAGCAAAGAGGGAACCAAAACTATTTTTCGTCCAAAACGGTCGGCTAAAATACCTAACAAAGGAGTCAGGATAATTCCCGGAAGACTAAAAAATACGATCAACAAACCGGTTTGTTGATTGGTCAGGCTAAGAGCAGAACGAATATCCGGTAAAACGGGGGTAATTGTTGAAACACCCATAACTGCAACCAGAGTAATCGAAAATATAATTCTCAGGTTTATATCCTGACGGTATGATTTCTTTGTCTTTTCCATTGAGGCTGCAAATTTAAGATTTTATCAATCCCTTTCTTTAATCTGTAAAAATCATAAAAACAAACCAATAGTAACATTCTACGATAGATCAAGGGAAATAGCAATTATTCAAAGAAATTTTCAATTTATTTTTTTGGTGCTACAACTGCAAACTACAGAAGGCTCGCTTCAAATATGGTATCATACCGGCTAAACATTTCTATTCTTAATCTGTTTATTTAGTACAAATAAATATAATAAATACTATGAAACCTCCATGGTGAAAATTTTTTCGACACACAGGAGAATGATTAAACACGAAGAGCGAGAAGGCGTTGATGCGTTGATGCGTATCTTCAATTATGAATTACGAATTATGAATTGCATTTGCGAATAAGAATATACTCAATCCGCGTTAATTGGTGTGTAATTAGCGCAATTAGCGGACGAACAACGAACACAAAACACGGAACAACGAACAAAATTTTAATCATATGAAAAAATTTGAAAACAAAACTGTTGTAATCACAGGTGGATCCGGTGGCATTGGAGCTACCACAGCAAAACAAATGTTAGACGAAGGTG
>JBNJGZ010000181.1:0-3917 GCA_051748065.1 Bacteroidota bacterium | reverse complement strand
CATATGAAAGTTACAAGTTATGGGCATTCTTGCTTTATGGTGGAAGTCAAAGGAAAACGTCTCCTTTTTGACCCCTATATCAGCCCCAACCCCAATGCTAAAGAAATAGATGTAAACAAAGTTCAGGCGGATTACATTTTGATTTCTCATGCACATGAAGACCACATTGCTGATGTAGAAACCATAGCTAAACGTACCAAAGCCAGGATCATATCCAATTACGAAATCGTCAATTGGTACAATGCCAGAGGGCTCAAAAACACGCATCCTATGAATATAGGGGGCTCTTACGAGTTTGATTTTGGTCTGGTAAGTTACGTTCAGGCAGTCCATTCCAGCAGTTTCCCTGATGGCACTTATGGCGGATTGGCCGGAGGGTTTATCATCGAAAGCAGTGAAGGCAGTTTTTATTTTGCGGGTGATACCGGACTAACAACAAATATGAAACTAATTACTGAGTTCAAAGACCTGTCGTTTGCCTTCCTTCCCATTGGTGGAAACTTCACTATGAATACGGAGGCAGCCATCATGGCTTCAGATTTCATCAATTGCAAGACCATAATCGGTATGCATTATGACACTTTTGATCTGATCAAAATCGACAAAGAGGAAGCCATTGAACAGTTCTCTTCCGTACAAAAAGAACTCATATTATTTGATATTGGCAAAACCATAAATTTATAGGTACATTTATATGGGAAAGGTAATTACCATAGCTAACCAAAAAGGTGGAGTTGGAAAAACAACAACAGCCATTAATCTGGCTGCTGGATTAGCGGTTCTGGATAAAAAAACCTTGCTTATTGATGCAGATCCGCAAGCTAACGCTACTTCAGGAGTAGGTTTTGATCCCAAAAATATCAAAACATCGATATATGAATGTATGGTGGATGAACAAGAAGCCGGCAGCATCATATTGGAAACAGAAACACCCAATCTTTATTTATTAGCGGCTCATATCGACCTGGTAGGCGCCGAGATCGAAATGATCAATATGCCGAACCGGGAAAAGATCATGCGAAAAGTCGTCGGTAAAATTATTGACGATTACGATTTTATCATCATTGACTGCTCTCCGTCATTAGGCCTGATCACTGTAAACGCACTAACAGCAGCTCATTCGGTTATCGTGCCGGTACAATGTGAATATTTTGCTTTAGAAGGATTGGGAAAACTGTTAAATACAATTAAGATTGTCCAATCCCGCCTGAATTCAGATCTGGAAATCGAAGGTTTATTATTAACCATGTTCGATAAAAGATTACGATTAGCAAAGCAAGTAGTAAAAGAAGTGAAAACACACTTCCAGCAAATGGTTTTTGATACGATTATCCACCGCAATACAAATTTGGGAGAAGCTCCCAGCTATGGAACCAGTATCATCATGCATGATGCCTCCAGTACCGGTGCGATCAACTACCTTAATCTGGCACGCGAGATATTGCAGCGCAATGATATGACGAACATGAAAAATGAAGACAAACAAATCAAGACAAGCGACTAACGAATGAATGCAAAGAAAAAAGCACTTGGAAAAGGTTTAGGCGCATTACTGGAAAACCCTGATACAGACATCACAACAAAAGGCGTGGAATCCGGTAAATATGTTGCCGGCTCTGTAGCCGAAATTCCGATTAACAGCATTGAGGCCAATCCCTTTCAACCGCGCTCGGAATTCGCAGAAGAAGGATTAGAGGAACTGGCCCAGTCCATTACCGAACAAGGGGTTATTCAACCCTTAACAGTACGAAAGGTAGGCTACGAAAAATATCAGCTTATCTCCGGCGAACGTCGATTAAGAGCTTCAAAACTTGCCGGGCTGGAGCGCGTCCCTTCGTTTATCCGAGTTGCAGACGATCAGCAGATGCTGGAGATGTCGCTGGTGGAAAATATACAACGCCGCGACCTCAACGCAATCGAAGTGGCAATCAGCTATCAACGGCTCATGGAAGAATGCAGCCTGACACAAGAAAAACTATCTTCAAGAGTAGGTAAAAAGCGTTCAACTATTACTAACTACCTCCGGCTTTTAAAACTCCCGCCGGATGTTCAGATTGCTCTTCGCGACGGAGCCATCAGCATGGGACATGCCCGTACATTAATTAACGTAGAAGATGAAGAAGTTCAACTGGACATTTTGAAGGAAATCACGGAAAACGGACTTTCCGTAAGAGAAGTAGAACAGATTGTTAAAAACCTTCATTCGGAACGTCCAGAAAATTCCGGAGCCAAACAAAAATCAAAACAACAAAATCAATTGCCCGGAAAATATCAGCAAGCCGCTGAACGTTTAACGGAAAAGTTGGGCAAGAAAGTAGCAATGAAACGCAATCCCAAAGGAAAAGGAACAGTTAGCATTTCCTTCTCCTCAGATGACGAACTTGAAAATTTGATTGAGGCCCTGAGTAAACTACATTCATAATATTAAACTTGTGAGCATTCACTTGAAATTAAAAGCTATTCGTACGATCATGAGAAAACATAAAATCATTTTCATGATACTGCTGATTGCTATGTTTTCAATAAATGTGAATGCACAAACGGACACTATCCGCACTAATGATCCGCAGGAGCAAAAAAAACAGCGAAAAGATATAAAAACAGCAGAGGATACTACTAAAAAACAATCTCCCAAAAAAGCAGCTCGTCTTTCGGCCATGCTTCCGGGTTTAGGACAAGCCTACAATGAAAAATACTGGAAAATCCCTGTCGTTTATGCAGCATTAGGAACTTCCACCTATTTTATTATCAACAACAACAAAGAATATAAAAAATATAAAAATGCCTATATTGCCCGCACAGACAATGACAGCACTACCGTAACTTCGCTAAAATTTACAACAGATAATATCAAACTAAGACGGGATTACTACAGGAGAAATTTGGAACTTAGCATTGTAATTACAGCAGGCATTTATGTTTTAAATATCGTAGATGCTGCTGTAGATGCCCATTTGTTTGATTTTAATGTAAACGAAAATTTAAGTATGCGCATTGAACCTCAGGCCAATGCATTTATGCCAGATCATAAAGGTGGTCTGAAAATTAGTTTGTTTTTTTAAGTCAACAATTATAACATGCTCAACAAAATTAAAATAAAAAAGAAATGAAAATTGCTATTATCGGACACGGCAGAATGGGCAAAACAGTGGAAAACGTTGCCCCGCAAAGAGGTCATTCTATACAGTGCATTATTGATAAAGAAGAAGACTGGCAGAATAAGTATCAAGAACTGAAAAGTTGCGATGTTGCCATTGACTTTTCCATGGCCGACGTAGTTGTTCAAAACATAGAGCGTTGCCATGAATTGAATATCCCGGTAGTAACAGGTACAACAGGTTGGGATGAGCAACGTCTGAAAATGATCGAACCTTTGAAAAACAGCGGCCACACCTTATTCTATGCCCCAAATTTCAGCATCGGTGTTAATTTGCTTTTCGAACTAAACCGTAAGTTAAGTCATCTGATACAAGGGCATACGCAATATACAGGAAAAATTGAAGAAACCCATCATATCCATAAAGTAGATGCCCCGAGCGGAACAGCAATTGCACTTGCCAATGATATCATCTCCAATCACAAAGCATACGCCAAATGGACAAAAGAACAATCAGAAAACACCAATGAATTACCGGTTTACTCCGAACGTATTGATGAAGTTATTGGAGATCATAAAGTGACCTGGGATTCCGACGTAGATACCTTAAGCATTGCACACCACGCAAAAAACCGCAATGGCTTTGGACTGGGCGCAATTATCGCCGCTGAATGGGTATTAGATAAAAAAGGATATTATGAAATGACAGATATGCTATTTTCATAACTAAAGGAATTTAGCAGCTTATTATTTTTATCATTTTCGCATTATAAAATTTTTCACTATGAGCATTTATGTAATTTTAACTATTATTTTCTTT
>JBNJGZ010000180.1:0-3927 GCA_051748065.1 Bacteroidota bacterium | reverse complement strand
TTCTTTAGCTTCATACGCTTTCCCAAGCCATACCATGGCATTCAGCTTTAGCCATTTGGGGAGATAGTCCGTTTTATCAAAGTTCTTTATGGCATTGGAGTAGTATTGAATAGCCTTGTCATAACTGCCACCGAAAAAACCGGGCATGTGGTAATAGATATTGCCTTTTTCGGTCCATCCCATGGGATTAACTTTGGAGATTTCAAGCGATTTGTCTGTATACTTTTCACTTTTTTTACCCAAAAACGGTGCTTTGTATTTGGCCAGCCCGATTTCATATCCGTTTAACCCGGCCAGAAGAGCATAAGCTTCTGCTTTATATGAGGTCGTTTTGAGCTTTTCAGCGTTTACCAGGGTTTTATCCATAAGCTTACGAGCCTGGTCTTTTTTGTTGTTCCCCAGCAAATAACCGGTATAGCCGTATTGAGTGATGGCAAGGTGAAGCAAAAATTTTTCGGAATTATCTTTCTGATCGTCCCGCTCCATTTTTTCCATGGTCGTTTTCCACAAGCCCATATCATCTGCTGTGTAAGCCTTATAAATCTGCTTCTCATAAAAATCAAGAGAAGTTGCCGATAATCTGCCCGGGGCAAAGAGTATCATAACCAGCAAAAATACTGTGGTGATGCGACTTATGACTTTAAAAGCTGACATACGTAATTCATAATTGATAGTTAATTCATAATTCATAATTAATTCATAATTCGTAATTCATTTAATTCGTAATTTATTTAATTCGTAATTAATTCCCAATCCTCCTCCCTTTCCAAACGCCATAGCCACGTGCTTTGTTCAAAACGGAGCGATAAATAATGAACAAAAATGCAAACTGTTGCAACGGAGCCAGTAAGATGTTGTACATGGCATTTTGCCGGCTCGCCAGACTGGTGAATAGCCTGAGAAGGACGGCGCCCAAAAAGTAAAGTCCCAGACCTGCTATACCGGAATAAAAATAGACCGGGATAAAACCGAAAGTCGTTATTAATGCGAATAATCCCATAAGCACATAACTTTTCCCAAAAAACTCGTGCGTATTTTTGGAAAATCCATTCACGGCTTCCTGAAAATTCGGGTACATCCTGCATCTGATCTGCCCGTTAGACAGCAAAGTATGCCCTTTGTTATTTTGTTTTTTGATCGCCCGCATGATGTTAATGTCTTCAACGGCTTGTTTTTTAAAACGTTTGTGCCATTGGTTTTTTTGGTAATTCCCGGCTTCAAAAAGCATAAACTGCCCGTTGGCAGCAGCCAGTGAACTTTGCTTAGTGCTTTTTATCAGCGGTAATGGCAGCAGACTTGTTAATATCCAATTCATAACCGGAACGGTGATTCGCTCTCCAAAAGATTTCATTTGCTGCTGAGGAAAGATGGACAACAAAGAAAGCCGGTGCTTTTTGAGGTATGCCAAAGAGTTGATGATTAATTCCGAACTGATGGATACATCGGCATCGAGGAAAAGTAAATAATTGCCCTGTGCCTGACCGGCGAGCTGATAGCATGCATGGTTCTTCCCCAGCCAGTGTTCCGGCAGTTTTTGGGTTTTTATCAGTTTGATGCGATTATCTTTAGCGGCATTTTTTTGAACAATCCCGGCCGTATTATCATCCGAATCATCGTCATAGACCAGGATTTCAATGTTCCGGTATGCATTATTGGTGATTTGTTGCAGCAGTCTGTCTATATTTTGAGCTTCATTGCGAGCGGGAATTAATACCGACACCAGGTCTTCTTGCCCGGTCTGTAGTTCAGGCAGACGAGTTCGGGATACCAGATTTACTCCGCTGATAATAAGGCGGATAAGTAAAAAACCAAATATGAAGCCTGTGATGATGTCCATTTTTTTAGATTGATTTTTTTAGATTGATGTAAAAGATTGAATTAGATTGATGTAGATTGATGTAGATTGATTTGAATGAGTGAATTAAGTTAATTAAGTTGATTGAGTTGATTGAGTTGAATGAGTTGAATGAGTTGATTAAGTTTAATAAGTATATTAAGTGAATGAACTAATTGCTTTATTTGTTTAAATATCGGTTAGTATATGCAAAGTAGGGGATTGCGGGCTTCAAACTTTTCAAACCGAAACACTTTTGAAGCGGGCTACAGCCGTTGAATTTTCTACTATTTCGCCTATTTTGTACATACAATGTTGGCATTTTCGTTCTATTTTATCTTCAATTCCTTTAAATCCAGCCTTATTCAGGGTATTTCAGATTGTCATAGATGTAGTTAAAATATTCTGCGTTTTCTTTTTGATGAACTTCAAGATCAAAATCTGCACTATTTTTTTCTTCGTCAGGCATCGCTTCTTCACATTCTATCAAAAATAATTCAAGAGCATATTTTTTTAATTCAGTTAAATATTCTCCTGTATTAATACCCATATTGGTCTCTTTTACATATATTAAACATTCTTCGATATAATTCCGAATAAATAATATTCTGCTTAAATCCTCGTCCAAGATTTCTAAGTCATATTTTTTTACTGTGAAAACGCTTCTTATTCCTATTTTTGAAATAGTCAATATATTATTATCATTCATTTTATTTTCCTTTAATAAACATATAACTTTTCTTTATTTTCCTAGCAATCCTATCTGCAACGTCCTTGTCTTTGAGAGATTTTTGTAAATCTGAGACGACACATTCTAAACAGTCCAAATCCCAACTGTAAAAACCAACTTTTCTTTTTCCTGTCAAGTTGCCAATCCGCCTATCAAGTCCAAACGATTCAGCCATTTGCCAAGTGTTTTCTTGCAATAATTCCAGTTCGTCAGTTTCAAATTTGATTTCTGCCTTTATATCATTTTTCCCAGGTTTCATTTCTTATATATTTGCTTCCGTTTTTCTAGTAATGTCTCGTTCTCTTGAATGAATGCCAACTGGCAGAGAGATATTTGAGTAGTTCGCTCAAGTCGCTGACGTCGCTAAAGTCACTTCTACTCACTATCTACTACCTACTATCTACTACCTACTATCTACTACCTACTACCTACTCCTGTGACATAACACCGAACAATAATCTCACTACTCAATTCTTTCTTCCCGCTGGCTCCGGATGCATTTCTGAAAAAACAAGTTATATTTTTCTTCCAGACGTTTTGTTGTTTGAAAAGGTTCATCCAAAATTTCAAAATACACGTCCATTGACGGTTTTTTGTGTGAATAGTATTCTGTTAGGTTGGCGATAAAAAGTATTTCAGGTTGCAATTCAGAGTGTTTTAAAATTGTTTCAATACCTTTTTCAAACGTAAACTGACACTGATGTTGCGATTGGATTTGTCCCTGCGGAAACATCAGCAGCAGGTTGTTGTTATGGCTTAAAATCCTTCCGGCATATTTCAGGGATTCAATGACCGAGCGGGAATTCTTCTTAATAGAAAAAGCGCCGGCTTTATTCAAAAACGATCTGTTTTTAAGTTGGTCTTCCAGCATCATCACATGGAATTTTTTCTTAAAAAAGCTGTTATTGTAGTGGACAACGAAAAATCCGTCCCACCAGCTGAAGTGATTCGCAATGACCAGTACGGGTTTTTGCGGAGTCTGAATGGTATTATGGTAGCGTATTTCGCGGAAATGAGCGTGCATCATCCTGCGGCTGTACCAGTTGAAAAATCGCACAAAGAAAGGTGTATGACGGGCTTGTATCATTATTGCTTGGATTTGTATAATTGCCACCATGGCGTACGCGGTGACTCATGGTGCTCATAGTGGTATCCGAAAAAATAACAAGAGAGCATAGCCCAAAGGTGGTTTTTCTTTTGCGTCCGCGCCTTGTGAGGTTGCATATATTCATCATGCGGGCGTTGATGGGGGAGGAACGTGCCTACATAAAAAA
The DNA here is from genome assembly GCA_051748065.1 of Bacteroidota bacterium. Classification (GTDB taxonomy): domain Bacteria; phylum Bacteroidota; class Bacteroidia; order Bacteroidales; family PWNQ01; genus PWNQ01. The sequence continues at coordinate 89 of JBNJGZ010000180.1, read as the reverse complement.
GCTGCAAAGTACCTAAGATCGCCGGAACGATCCAAAATACGATCACATTCGGTTCCGGTATATTCAGCACCCACACAAAAATGTTATAA
>JBNJGZ010000179.1:0-4055 GCA_051748065.1 Bacteroidota bacterium | reverse complement strand
CGTCCGCCATTCGGCGGATATGAGCCCGACGATCCGCCACGGGCGGATCCACTGAAATACATATTTATTTTTTAGAACTTTATTTCTATCCCCAAATGGGTTTGCAAATATAATAAAATAAAAAACAATTATCCAAATAATATTTAATTTATTTTGCAGATTCTATTCTTTATCTTTGCAAATGCATTTGCTAAGATAGCATTGCAAAAATTAATAATTACTAAATGACACATAAAGCAGGTTTTGTAAATATAATCGGAAAGCCCAATGCCGGTAAATCTACATTGATGAACACCCTGGTGGGTGAAAGATTGGCTATTGTTACACAGAAAGCACAAACGACAAGGCACAGAATTCTTGGAATTGTTAATACAGAAGAACAACAAATCATTTATTCAGACACACCCGGGATTTTCGATCCGGCCTATAAGTTGCAGGAATCTATGATGAATTCCATTCAAAGTGCTTTTCAGGATGCGGATGTTTTTTTGGTTATACAAGAAGTCAGAGACAAAAACCTTGATGAAGAACTTATCAAAAAAATTGAGGAAACAAAAAAACCGGTAATCCTGGTTTTAAATAAGATAGACCTGGAAAAACAGGAAGAAGTATTGAATAATATTGAGCTATGGAAAACGAAATTTAGCAATGCCGAAATTATTCCGGCTTCTGCTCTACACCATTTTAATATAGACAGCATTAATAATAAAATAAAGGAATTACTGCCTGAGTCTCCGGCATATTATGATAAAGACAGTTTAACAGATCGTCCGTTACGGTTTTTTGTTTCGGAAATCATACGCGAGAAAATCCTTCTTCAATATCGCAAGGAAATCCCTTATTCAGTTGAAGTTGTCATTGAAGAATATAAAGAAATGGCGGATTTGGTTCGGATACGGGCCACAATTTACGTGGAAAGAGAAAGTCAACGAAAAATTTTAATCGGGAAAGATGGTAATGCGATAAAAGGTCTTGGAATTGATGCACGTAAAGATATAGAAAAGTTTATAGATCAAAAGATATTTCTTGATCTGAGTGTGAAAGTCAGCAAAGACTGGCGTGATGATGACAACAAATTAAAACGATTTGGCTATCCGATAGCCTAAACAAAAGAACAAATGGGAAATTTAATTGGAATAGTAGGAAGGCCGAATGTGGGGAAATCCACTCTTTTTAACAGATTAGTGCAAAAACGTGATGCTATTGTAGAATCATCAAGCGGAGTTACACGCGATAGACACTATGGTCAGTCAGACTGGAATGGTAAAGATTTTTCAGTTATTGATACAGGTGGATATGTTGATGGTTCCTCTGATGTTTTTGAAAAGGCTATCCGTAGGCAAGTAGAAGTTGCGATGGAAGAAGCCGATGCCATCATTTTTGTGGTCGATGGAAGAACGGGCCTCACTGACATGGACAGAGATGTTTTTAATACGCTTAGAAGAACAGATAAGGAGATATTTGTCACTGTAAATAAGATTGATACAGCCAAAAATTTTCATGATGCCAATGAGTTTTATGAATTAGGTGTGGACAAATTATATCCGATTTCAGCCATTAATGGTGGAGGCACAGGAGATTTACTGGATGATGTCGTTGAATCATTAGATGATAAGCCGGAGGACGATAATAGTCATTTACCTGCCATTTCTGTTGTTGGAAGACCCAATGCTGGAAAATCATCATTAATCAACCTGTTGGTTGGAAAGGATCGCAATATAGTTACTCCTATACCGGGAACCACAAGAGATACTATCAATTCTATTTATAAAGGTTATGGACAAGAGTTTCTTTTTGTAGATACAGCCGGACTTCGAAAGAAATCAAAAGTCACTGAAAATATTGAGTTCTACTCTTCACTCCGGGCTGTTAAAGCTATTGAAGGAAGTGACGTTTGCATTTTGATGGTTGATGCTACACGAGGCCTGGAAGGACAGGATAGTGCAATCTTTTCATTGGTTACCCGAAACAAAAAAGGCATTGTAATTGCTGTAAATAAATGGGACTTGATGGAAAAATCAACAAATTCCGTCAAAGAATTCGAAAAAATGATCCGGAAAAAAATCGCTCCATTCACAGATATTCCGATTCTATTTACTTCTATTGTGAAAAAGCAAAGGATCGTTAAATTATTGGAAACAACCATGCAGGTCTATGAAAACAGGAAACGCAAAATTGGAGCCTCTCAATTGAATAAAGATATTTTGCCTTTACTTAAAGATAATCCACCGCCAATGTACAAAGGCAAAACGATACGCACAAAATATATAACGCAGCTACCGAAAAGCTTCCCTGCTTTTGCCATATTTTGTAATTTACCACAGTATGTTAAAGATCCTTATAAACGATTTGTAGAGAATAAAATCAGAGAACATTATAATTTTAAAGGCGCACCAATAGAAATCTATTTCAGAAAGAAATAAATTATGAGCAACGGTATCCGAATCGACAAATGGTTATGGGCTGTACGGATATTTAAAACCCGTAGTAAAGCTACTCATGCCTGTAGGAACGGAAAAGTAAAAATTGATGATCAGCCGGTCAAACCATCTACGGAGATTAAAACAGGTGACATTATCCAGGTTAACAAAGAACAAATAGATTTGGAAGTAAAGGTGTTGCAGATACTTGAAAAACGAGTAGGAGCCAAATTGGTCCCGGATTATATGGAAGACCTTACTCCGGAAGAGAACTACCGAAAGCAGGAAATTGCAAGGCAAACCAATTTTGAATATAGAGAAAAAGGTCAGGGAAGACCCACGAAAAAACAAAGAAGAGAAATAGAACAATTGAAAAAGTTTTTGAAATAATAGACATAAAACTCTGTGCGGAAAATATTAGTGAAAACAATTATTGTAGTCAAAGTGCTAAGAGTGCCATAGGCACGATATTATGGTAGCAAAAGAGTTCGCGAGAAATGACAAAGTGCCGTAGGCACGACATTACAATGACTGTAAGAAATAAAAGCAAGAAAACATAATAATGACATTATCAATATTTTGAAAAATTTAAACATATGAAGAAGTACGGGATTATTTGTTTTATTTTAGTCATCACCATTAGCTTTAGGCCACTAAGTGCTCAAAGTTATGAAAAGGGAGACTATCTGGTGATGTTTTATAATGTGGAGAACTTATTTGACACTATAAATGCGCCGGACAAAAATGATAAAGAGTTCACACCTGACGGAAGGAAAAACTGGACCCACGAGCGTTATTCCAAAAAAGTAAAAGATATTGCAAAAGTGATTGATGCTGTTGGGGGAGAGCAGCCGGCAGACCTTATCGGATTGGCTGAAATTGAAAACCGGGAAGTATTGGAGCGACTGGTGGAGCATAAAACACTAAGTCCGTATGGGTATAAAATTATCCATTTTGAAAGCCCTGATGAAAGAGGAATTGATGTCGCTTTGTTATACCGGAAATCAACCATCAGCAAAAAATCCGCAGAAAAGATAAAGGTCGATTTCCCATGGGATCCGGACGATAAGACCAGGGATATTCTTTATGCAAAAGTTCATTTGGATCAGCAGTTATTACATGTATTTGTAAATCATTGGTCTTCCCGCGGAGGCGGTGTTGGTAAAACAGCTCCTAAACGCATGCGTTCAGCAGCACTAGTACGGGAGGAAGTTGATAAAATTCTTGCGTCTAATCCGGAAGCTAACATTGTTGTAATGGGCGATTTAAATGATGAGCCCGAGAATCTGAGTGTCAAAAGAATTTTATATTCTAATGGAAATGCAGATTCAAAATGCGAGTCTTTGTTTAATATGAGTTGGGAGCCGTATAAAAACGGCCTGGGAACTTATCATTATTGGCGTGATAACGAATGGAATATGATAGATCAAATGATTATATCCCGGTCTTTGTTGCCTGAGAAAAGTAATGGACTTGTAGTTACTGAAAAAGTTCAGGGCATTTTCAAGCCTGACTGGCTGTTACACAAAAACGAAAAAGGAGTTAAAGTACCTGATAAAACATTTGGAAGAAATTATTACGGAGGATATAGTGATCATTTGCCTGTTTTTTTGTATATCAATAAGGTGAATAATT
>JBNJGZ010000178.1:0-4072 GCA_051748065.1 Bacteroidota bacterium | reverse complement strand
GGAACAATTCGCTCCGGCACAAACCAGCGTGATTTGTACTTTGGCACTCCTACCCGGTCATAAAACTCCACTTCAGTACCCAAATACATATCCAATCCGATTACCAGATTATTATTTTTATAAATAACAGGTTCTTCATAGTTCAATGAAGAAATATATGTATATGTGGCCGGGAGATCATAATCCGGAAAATAATACTTCATATGTTTAAACATCCCCTCAAGCTCATTTTCCAACGCCTCCAGATCATTGAATTGATCGTTCACAGCCTCATACAAATCCTGATTGACGGGGTCTTGAACATAATTGCGTAACGCATTAACATCGGAAGACCTAATGCTTTGATCTATAAAAAAAGGATATTCCTTATGTAATCCGTCAATTTGATCTTTTGTCATACTGTCCATCTCAAAAATTGCCTGTCCATAACGTTTAATGTCAACATTCACATCTATATCGCTTACATCTACCTTCAGATCCCGCGAAGAATCACAGGAATAAAGAAATAAAAAGATCCCCAATAGATAAACCGGCATTTTTTTCATAATTGTAAGATTGTATGATTGATACTTTTAACTTTTTTATTTACTCGTGTGCCATTTGTTCTTTTGCTGTATTTTAAAAAAACAGTTAAGTCTTTCCTGCTTTGCAAATTTATGACATCCTAAGTTTTCACCAACATACTATTGAAAACATTTTAATTATTTTATTGATTTAAGGAAATAATTGTATAAATTTGTTCAACTATTTACGAGGAACAAAACCGTTTTTTTTAAACGTTTTTGATCGTAATTTAATGTATAGAGCAATCGAAGAATATTTAAAAATCAGAATACAATCAGACAGTGATATAAAGCCGGCCCGAATATTAACCAAATAACATTATGCAGCCGTGCCTTTTATCATTAAAAACATCTCAACTATGAAAAAATTAATGATCGCAACACTGGCCTTAATGATGCTATGGCCATTTGGAAAAACCCAGGCTCAGGAAGATTACAAACCTTTCCGTTTCGGACTGCACGCATCACCTTCCGTCACATGGTTAAAACCGGACCTACAGGAATATGACAATGAGGGCACACGAATGGGATTCTCTTATGGTATGTTAGCTGAATTCAGCATGTCCAACAATTATTCGCTCTCTACCGGCATTGACATTAGTTATTTTGGTGGAAAATTAAAATATGAAGACGATCTTGAAGAATATAATTTACCTGACCCAAACAATGAAATAGGAGAAATAACCTCAACCTATAGTTTGCAATATCTGCAAATTCCGGTAATGATTAAAATGGCCACCAATGAAATAGGGTATTTTACTTATTTTGCCAATGTGGGACTTGGAACTTCAATTCGCCTCGGAGCCTCGGTAGAAGACAAGCACTCCACAAATAGTGGTGAAAACAAACAAGAAATTGATGACCTTAGCGATGATATAGCCATGTTTAGAGAATCCTTAATAATCGGTTTGGGTACAGAGTATTCTCTGGGAGAAAACATTTCTCTCATCGGAAGTATCAACTTCAACAATGGGTTTACAACAACGATCAAAAGAGATAATATTCACCTTGATAAGCGAGGAAATTCAATAGCCAATTACATTGAATTTAAACTCGGATTAATGTTTTAACAGAATGTTTTTACATTTCAAAGGTATATCAACGAATTTCAAAAGTTCAGGATATACCTTTTTTTAACTCTCTTTCATGATGAACATAGCATTAGCTCAACTCAATTTCCACATCGGGAATTTTAACCAAAATATTTCCAAAATCATTACTCACATAAAGGAAGCTCAGAATTCCGGTGCTGATCTGGTTGTGTTTCCGGAACTGGCAATCTCCGGCTATCCACCTCGCGATTTTCTGGGTTTTGACGATTTTATTGACAAATGTGAAAAGGGCATGGAGGAAATCGCAAAGCATTGTCAAAATATAGCAGTCATCATCGGTGGGCCGGAACGCAATCCCAACAAAAAAGGGAAACGCCTTTATAATTCTGCCTGGTTTTTGCATAACGGAAAAGTTCAACAGACGTCCCGAAAAACCCTTCTGCCTACGTATGACATTTTTGATGAATATCGTTATTTCGAACCTAACCAGGAATTTTCAACAGTTGACTATCAGGGCAGGAAACTGGCTGTAACAGTTTGCGAAGATCTTTGGGGCATCGGGGATAATCCGGTTTATGCTGTAAATCCCATGGACGAATTAATAAAAAGTAATCCGGATATCATTATTAATATAGCGGCGTCTCCGTTTGATCATGAACAAGCCAGAAGTCGTCTGAATGTTTTACAAACAAACGCTAAAAAATACAACTTACCGATTGTTTATGTAAACCATACGGGAGCCCAAACAGAAATTATCTTTGACGGCGGTTCATGCGTATTAAATAAAGAAGGACAAAGCATCAAACGATTGCCTTTTTTCCGTGAGTCTATAGATTATTTTGATACAGATAAGGACACAACAGCTAGTGAACCTCAGAAGTTACTACCCGAAAAGACAGAAAGTATTTATCACGCATTGGTTTTGGGAATACGGAATTATTTTGAAAAACTTGGTTTTAAAAAAGCAATCCTGGGGCTATCCGGAGGCATTGACTCGGCTGTTACTCTGGCATTAGCCGTTGATGCACTGGGAGCTGAAAATGTCACATCACTGATTATGCCTTCCGATTTTTCCAGCGATCATTCAATCAGCGATTCCGAAGAGATATGTCATAATCTGAACAGTCCTTATGAAATAATTCCTATTAAAGATATCTACAAGGCCTATTCCAACACTCTGGAGCCCTATTTTAAAGGATTACCATTCAATATAGCAGAAGAAAACATCCAGGCACGTGCCCGGGCGGTACTACTGATGGCCTTTAGTAATAAATTCGGCAACATCCTGCTCAACACATCCAACAAAAGTGAAGCAGCCGTAGGTTATGGCACTTTATACGGAGATATGTGCGGTGGTTTGTCTGTTATAGGTGATGTGTATAAAACAGAAGCATATCAGCTGGCGCGCTATATAAACCGGAACAAAGAAATCATACCTCAGAACATCATCGACAAACCACCGTCAGCCGAGCTAAGACCCGGTCAAAAAGACAGCGATTCGCTGCCGGATTATGCTATTCTGGATAAGATTCTTTATCATTATATTGAATTACAGCAAGGCCCGGAAGAAATTATTAAAGCCGGTTTTGAAAAAGAAACAGTTCAAAAAACCCTTCGTCTTGTAAATATCAATGAGCATAAACGGTATCAGGCTCCGCCTGTACTAAGGGTATCCCCCAAAGCTTTTGGGATGGGAAGGCGCATGCCCATCGTTGCAAAATATCTGGCATAAAAAAACGCTTCAATAAATATCTGAATATTTACTGAAGCGTTTTGCAACAGAAAAAAACGAAAAATAAACCAAACATTTGCTGTTTAGCCCTGCTGAGGCATATTTACCGCTTCCACAGACTTTATCTCGGGCAATGCCTTGATCATAGCCTGCTCAACGCCCTGCTTCAGCGTCATTACACTCATTGGGCAAGTGGCACATGCTCCTTGTAATTCTACATTCACAACATTGTCCTCAGTAAGACTTACAAATTCTATGTTACCTCCATCCGCTTCCAGATAAGGTCTGATTTGTTCAATAACGTTTTTTACTTTTTTTTCAAGCTCTTGTCTTTCCATAAAATTTTTATTTGCCGGCAAAAATAGGAAACTTTTTGAATTTGACCATTCAAGAACATCTATTTGCTTTTGTAATAAAACGAGCTTTTTGCCATTATCTTATTTCTTCTTATCGAAAATTAGTAGCTGCAACCTTCAGCATTCGGATCAATTTCGACTGCCTTAGTAGGATCCATTGTTTTATTACGGATATCTACCTGTTCGATCAGGTTTTTAGCCATATCTTGAAATGCTTTTCCTGTAGCCGAATCCCATTCCATAGCCTGTGGTTTTCCGGCTTCTCCGGACTGCATAATTTTTTCATTTACAGGTATTTCACCAAGCAATGGAATATTGGTTTCTTTAGCTAGTTTCTCACCACCTTTCTTTCCGAAAAGATAGTATTTT
>JBNJGZ010000177.1:1378-4082 GCA_051748065.1 Bacteroidota bacterium | reverse complement strand
CAAATGGTCAATCAAATCATGAAATATATTAAGACCTATAATAAAAAACGCGCAAAACCTTTTGAATGGACTTATGATGGTACGAAAAATATGTCGAAGTATTAAGCAATCATGACAATAGTCGCGAGCCTTTAACTGCAAGTGATTAGCATGTTAGCTTGGAAGGAATAAATATGAAGAGCAAATTAAAGGAAGTTTGGGATAAAAGAGCCGAAATCCATGCGGCCGGTAAGATGAGTCAAACACAGGATAGGTTTACCGACCTTTATAATCAGACCTGGTGGAGCTATATAAATAAGTACCTGCCTAAAAAATCTACCTGGAAAATCCTGGAAGCAGGATGCGGCACGAGCCGCTGGGCGGAAAAGCTTACCCATTTGGGCTTTGAGGTCGTATTGTCCGATATTTCTCCCGTCATGCTGCAAAAAGCCCGTGAATACGCCGAAGAAAAAGGTTTTTCTGAAAATTTGACCTTTGAGGAACTGGATATTTGCGACATGCATTCCTTAAAAAATGGAGAGTTCCATATGGTAGTATCTACCGGGGAAGCGGTGACTTTGTGCGGTGCTCCGGATGAAGCCATAAGTGAGTTATGCCGCCTAACCCGGCCGGGAGGCTATGTACTCTGCGATGTCGGGAACAGATATCGGAAGGCTTATGACTTTTTTCGAAAGGGAGAATTTGACGGAATTATGCCCGTCCTCAAAACCGGCTATTATGAGCTGGAGGACGGGCTCGGGCATTATCTGCTGGGGCCGGCAGAATTAAAAATCAGTTTGGAAAAGCAGGGGATGGAAGTTTTGCATCTGGCAGGGATAACACCATTTTACAGTTTTCCGCCGGACAGCGAGCTAAAAAAAAAATTAAATCAGGACGCCTTTTATACGGACATGCAAAAATTCCAAGAGGAGTATGCCGAGCATCCGGATGTTTTGAGTTTAAGCAGCCGCTTGCTTGCGGTTGCCCGGAAGCCTGAGGCACTTGGATTAAAATAATGAAAGAGATACAAGAAGAAAATAACCTGAAAAATTTATTGAAAAAGCTATTTTTCCAAAGCGAAAGCAAAAACAATTACCAAAAAAACAACGTATAAATGTACTTTGCGCATATGGTAGTGGTAAAAAATATAAAACTGTTGTTACTTGAAAGTATGAAAGCTAACCTATAAATTCACTTGACAGTTAAAAGCACGCGACCTTTATTTGAAGATTTCAAAAGTGTCGCGTGCTTTTAATTGCAAGTGATTAAATCGTTATATTTAAGAGGTGGTATTTGAGCAAATACGAAATAATAAGCTCGGTAATTTCATTGCTTGCGGTAGTGGTTTCCTTTGTTGCGCTCTATCGCTCTAAAAGAAATCACGATCAAGTAATCGAACTGAAAAAGGTGCATGCCAAGCTCAGTGAACGGCAGTTAGCTGAATTTGATAAACATGATCGTGAGGCGGGTAAAGCAAACTTAGCAGTGGAAATGATTAAAGAAAATAATATGCATAAGTTCGTCATAACGAATAGGGGGAAAGCTGAAGCCAAAGATATTTACTTTGGTTTAGAGGAAGAGAATGAACACAATCCTTTGGTTGGCGGGGATTATGAAGGGAAAAATCCTTTTAAATTGCTTGCTCCCGGAGACAGCTATAAACATTTAGCGCATATCCCGATAAGTGTGCGCCAATCGATCTATTCAGTTTCTTTGCGTTGGAACAACGCTGATGGAAACCAGGATCATATCTTTCTGAATGTGGCGCGGTGAAATATAACCAGGCTTTTGCAGCGGACGCAAAAAACCGCGCCGCTGAAAAGCAACGCTGGGAAGACATTTTTAATATGAAACAAAACGTTTATGATGATCCATATTTCTTTGAAGGTTATATGGATTTGAGATCCAGTGAAAGCGGTTTTAATGCCGCTATTGAGGAACCTGCAGTTTACAGTCTGTTACCACCGCTTGAAGGCTTGCACATTTTAGATCTTGGCTGCGGTTTCGGCAAGTTTGCTTCCTTTTGTCTCAAAAAAGGGGCTGCTCATGTGCTGGGTGTGGATATTTCTCAAAAAATGATATCAGAAGCTAAAAAAAGGATAAAGGACCCAAGAGCAACCTTTTTGGTTACTCCTACTGAGGATTTTGAAGTAGACGAAGGTAGATTTAATCTTGTTGTTTCTTCAATGTGTTTTCACTATGTAAAGGATATCAGCCCGGTGTTTGAAAAAGTTGCGCTTGCTCTTAAAGAAGACGGTCATTTTATTTTTTCTGTTGAGCATCCAATCTGCACATCATTGTTGAAGGGTTGGTGTAGCTCAGATAAGGTTCCAAAAAAGCATTGGCCAGTTGATGACTATAAAAAAGAAACCATACGGGTGTCTAATTGGTTCGTCGATGGTGTCATTAAATATCATCGAACCATTGAAACATATACAAACGAACTTATCGATACAGGGTTTTCTATAAGAAGACTTCTTGAACCTGGGCCGACCATAACTGCCGTAGCCGAAAAGCCCGAGCTTTCTGAGCATCTGAGACGACCACCAATTCTTGTATTAGCCGGTACAAAGAAGGCCCAACTAAAAAATTCATCGGACGCAAAAAGCCGCGCCGCTGATTAAGACGTTGGGCTCAGAAGAAAAGTTATGAAATTAATTCCTTCAACGAAAGAACATTTACATAAAATGATGGGCTGGTTCCCAGACAAAGATAGCTGTTGTAG
>JBNJGZ010000177.1:0-1278 GCA_051748065.1 Bacteroidota bacterium | reverse complement strand
CGTTGGGCTCAGAAGAAAAGTTATGAAATTAATTCCTTCAACGAAAGAACATTTACATAAAATGATGGGCTGGTTCCCAGACAAAGATAGCTGTTGTAGCTGGGGTGGCCCAGACTTCAGATTTCCTTTTTCAGAAAAAACTTTTATTGAAGACGCTCATTTAAAAGAAATTCCATCTTATTCCATGCTTTCTGAAAATTCAGAGGTTGTTGCCTTTGGCCAGTATTATCAAAGAGAAAATAGATGTCATCTTTCAAGATTAGTCGTTTCTCCAAGTCATAGGAATCAAGGAATTGGCAGTAAACTTATAAAAACAATTTCACAAATTGGGTGTGAAAAACTCTCTAAGAGTGAATGCTCCCTTTTTGTGTTAAAACACAATAAAAAAGCTCTTCGTGTTTACCAAAACATAGGCTTTGAAGAGTCCATTTATCCAGGGCAAAAAACCGGCCTGGAAAATTGTTTATATATGGTAGTTAAATTAGGTGTTTTACAAAATATGGGCAAAAGCCCAACCCATAAAAGTACTTGACAGTTAAAAGCGCGCGACCTTTTATAGAAGAAGCCAAAGGTTGTCGCACGCCTTAACTGCAAGTAATTAAAACGTTAGAGATTCAGGTAAATATATGATTAATTGGGAAAATTATATTGGCCAAATATTTAATGGAAAAAAGTCCGGTAAATATAAAATAACTAAATTATCAACTTATAAATGCAAAGATTATTTTTTTAAGCGTTGGAGTGATAGCCAAATTGTGATAGTAAAATCATTATCTGCAAAAAATCCATCTAATATAAATTTGTTTACTGATGTAATCGATCTAATGGTAAAAGATATGTCTTTTTTTAGATCAAATATGGATAATGATTTTTCTATATTTTGCTCAAAAAATAAAATACCAAGCCTACCAAGTCAAAGTACATATGAATCATATTATATCTCGTTAGCAAAATATATTCATTCTAACGACACCCTAAATGATACAGATCAACTATTAGAGTCATATTTTGAAGGTAAAAGGGAAAAAAAATTCGTTACTATATACGAGCGGAATAAATACCTAAGAGAAAAAGCAATTGAATGTCATGGATTAGCCTGTAAAGCTTGTGGATTTGATTTTGAAAAAAAATATGGTGAATATGCAAAAGGTTTCATCCATATTCACCATAAGTATCCTATTTCTAAGGGGGAGGAAAACAAGCCAGTTATACCAGAAAAACACTTAGTACCATTATGTGCAAATTGTCATGCCATTATACACCGAAAAAAGAAATGTA
>JBNJGZ010000176.1:0-4094 GCA_051748065.1 Bacteroidota bacterium | reverse complement strand
GACATTGATGGCTACGTCGTTCCCCATAACTTGTGCACACACCATGGTAAGTGCTTCGGCTTGCGTAGGATTCACTTTGCCGGGCATGATCGATGAACCGGGTTCGTTGGCCGGAATGTTATACTCCCCAATGCCGCAACGTGGTCCGGAAGCAAGCACACGAATATCGTGTCCTATTTTCATTAAACTACCGGCTAAGGTTTTCAGGGCACCGGAAGCACTGACGATAGCATCATGGGCAGAAAGGCTTTCAAACTTGTTGTCTGCTGTAATAAATTGTTCTCCTGTCAGACGGGCGATGGTTTCAGCTACTTTTTTATCATACCCCCCTGGTGCGTTCAGGCCTGTCCCGACAGCTGTTCCTCCCAGGGCCAGTTCGTATAAGTGAGGGATTGTATTTTTTAGCGCCGTTAAGCCATGGTCTAACTGAGAAACATAACCCGACAGCTCTTGCCCCATCGTTAAGGGCGTTGCATCCATAAGGTGGGTGCGACCGGTTTTTACGATATCTTTGAATTCTTTGGATTTTTTGTTCAGTGTGTCTCTGAGTGTTGTTATTCCGGGGATGGTAACTTCACGGAGCATTTTTACAGCAGCAATATGCATCGCCGTCGGGAAAGTGTCATTGGAAGATTGTGACTTGTTGACGTGATCATTCGGATGAACTGGATCATAACCTTCAATGGAACCTTTGGCTATGTAGTTGGCACGATTTGCAATCATTTCATTAAAATTCATGTTGGATTGTGTGCCGGAACCTGTCTGCCAAACGACCAGCGGAAACTGATCATCATGCTTTCCTTCCAGTATTTCATCACATACCTGCACAATAAGTTCTGCTTTTTCCTTTTCCAGAACACCCAGCTCCTGATTGGTCAGGGCTGATGCTTTTTTCAAGATTGCAAATGCCTCTATGATCTCAAGAGGCATAAGTTCTGTTCCGATAGGGAAATTTTCTTTTGAGCGTTGTGTTTGAGCCCCCCAATATTTATCAGCGGGAACTTCTACATAGCCCAAAGAATCTTTTTCTTTGCGTGTCTTCATATGGCCTAGATTTATAATGAGTTAGATGTTCGAAATATATTGGTTTGAGAATATCAAAAAAGTCTGTCGATATTTTCCGGAGGATTGCCCAATACGGCGGCTTCCCCTCTTTCTACAACCGGGCGTCCGATTAATTTTGGGTTTTCAACCATTGCTTTAACCCACTCGTCCCGGGTTAATTCTTTTCCTTTATAGTATTGCTTGTAAACAGGTTCCTGAGTGCGGATCAGCTCCTCTGCTGAAATATCCAGTTTATCGATTAATTCAGAAAGACTTTCAAAAGTAAATGGCTGATCAGTCAGATATTTAACGATTTCAAAATTACTTGCCTTTTCTTTCAGGTATTCCAATCCTGCGCGACTCTTTTTACAACTTGGGTTGTGGTAGATCTTGATCATATTTTTTGCGTTATTATTTATGCATAATGAATAATTATGCATAAAAGTACAATTTTGATCGGGAAAATGCAAATTTGAAGCAATGATAAATTGGAAAAAATAAACTAATCGAAGAGTTTCTTTTCATCTTCAGATAACGGCGTATGCTTTATGAATTTCTCTTTGGAAGGATTCAGGGAAAGCAAAAATATCAATACGGCAAAAGCCATTAGAAACAGCAGTTTATTGCCGGTAAGCAAAAATGTAATGGTATCAATAATAATGAAAAACGAAATGATTATCATTTGGCGGAGGTAAGCTTTACGATAGGAAGTGGTTTTTTTAGCCATTGTAGCCTGAAAATCAAGTTTCTTTTGGTTTTTGCGGACTATAACCGTAGAATAAAGAACAGCCGAAAGATTGGCTAAAGCAATCAGGATAATTAGCAGATAACTACTTTCCAACTGAAGTTTTGTCATAGCCCCGAAGGTATAGGCATAAAAAACAGAAGTCATCAGAATGATTACAAGAATCATGATGACAAACGTGTGAATGTTTCTTGTCCTGGCAAAAAATAAATTTATATCACCTTTTTGCATGTAAAATGTTGTTTTATATAGCCAATAATAATTTGATAAAAATAGTAGAAAACAGACAGAAAACAAAATTACAAAATAAACTCATCAAAATGAATTTATGGCGTTTCATAGCCGGGAGTTCCAGCCCAATAATATAGGGTTGGTTTATTCGGTTAAGTATACATGGGGTTCCCAATCCTATTATTTTGTTTCAGGGTTAACCCTCCGCATAAAGCCTCTAAGTAAGGGTCTCAACACGATTGAGGCCTATAGCGAGGGTGGTTCCCCGGAGAAGACTCAAGCATTATGAATCAGACGCTGACTTTATGGATAGTCTTTAAAAAGTTAAAAAAAAGGTTTGGAATTATATAAAAACTCGTAAATTTGGGATTTAAATTTAGAAAATAGAACATACAGAGATATTTTGTTTTCATACACAGAGAGTGCGGATGTGACAAAATTGTTCAGAGGAAAATAAGAAAACATGAAGGACTTAAAATTACCTCACCGGATGGTTATGTTAAATCATTCGGACCCGCAGCAGGAGAAGATCGTTCCGGAAGAGAGAATGCAAAACATCATCACGTTTTCGGCTATCGTGGAAACGATATTGATGGGCAAGATCAAGTTTAAAGAAGGCCATCTGTTTATTAATGACGATTGCCCAACTCCTCATTCAATGATTAATGAGATGATCCAGGTTATCGGAAGAAGCCCGGTTAACAAGTCACTAAAAGAGTGGGTTGATGATTTGAGTGTCCAAATCCCGTTTTATTTACACGTTCGTAATAATTTGGTGGAGAACAATTTACTGCATATTGATAAAAAAACTTTATTTGGTATTCCGGTTTCGAAAAAATATAGTCTTAAAGACCCAAGAATCGTAACGGATTTTATTCAATACCTTGAAAATTTAGAAGTAACTGACGAAACAAGCAGCCGGGATTTATTGAGTATGATTTTTTTACAACATACTGAATTGAAAAAGGTTTCATTTCTTTCAAAAGATGTGAAAAGTATTGTTAAAGACATAAACTTTAGCTCATCCATGAGAGAAATTATTGATGTCGCTTTTTATTTATAATCAATTGATAGGTTTAAATCATATCCAAATACAAAACATAATATGACAGAAAACGCCATTGAAACAAAGCAACTGACTTATTCTTATGGTAAGAAGAAGAATGTTGTAAAGGATTTGAATATTAAAGTTGAAAAAGGGAAGATTTATTCTTTTTTAGGCCCGAATGGTGCGGGAAAAAGCACAACGATAAAATTATTGTTGGGTTTGCTTCATGCCAGGCAGGGGGATATTGCAATTCTGAATTACGATCAATCGAAACGGATTTCTATAAACCAGCATATTGGTGTTTTAGTGGAATCTCCGGGGTTGTATGAGCATTTGTCGGGCAAAGCTAATCTTAAGCTACAGGCTGATCTTCGCGGTGTAAGTAAAGAACGGGTTTCAGAAGTACTCAAACAAGTGGAAATGGAGCATGCCGCAAATGCTAAAGTAAAAACCTACTCCACAGGCATGAAGCAACGGATTGGTCTTGCGGCAGCTATGCTGCAAAAGCCGGAGTTGCTTATTCTGGATGAGCCCACAAATGGACTGGACCCAAAGGGTATCCGGGAGATCAGGGATTTGCTTATTAATTTAAACCGGGAGCTGGGGATTACTATTTTTCTTTCAACTCACCTGCTTAGTGAAGCCGAACGACTTAGTCACCGCATTGGGATTATTCAACAAGGGAAACTTGTCTTTCAGGGGAGCCGCAAAGAACTTCAAAATATGAAATCTTCTGCTGTGCGTGCCTGGATTAACACAGATGACAACGAAAAGGCTGCGGATATCCTGGGAAAGGATAATAATGTGGAAAAACACGAAGATGGATATTTATTGGTGGACTGCACAGACGAAAAACAAGTAGCTGATTTTACGAGAACCCTGGTAAATGAAAAACTAAATGTGTATCATGCGTCAGTTTATCAGGCTGATCTGGAAGAAATGTTCTTAAACCTAACAAAAGATGAATAAGTTATGAGCAAAAATATGATTGCAATTGAGTTTAAAAAAATTAAACATACACCGGCG
>JBNJGZ010000175.1:0-4141 GCA_051748065.1 Bacteroidota bacterium | reverse complement strand
TTAATCATAGCTCTTGCTGCCGGTCTTATGGGCTGCAACAACAATGAAGAGCCAGACCAGAGCAAAAAAGACACCGGCGATGTCCCGCCGTCTTTGCAAAAAGAACAGGCAGGAGCTAAAATAATCACGCTAACACCTCAGGAAGTAAAGGATTTGGATATTCAGACTAAAAAAACGAAAAGAAAAAAACGTAGCTTTCAACTTGTTACAAACGGGATAACCCACCCGGCCCCCAATTATATCAGTCAGATCAGTGCTCCTGTTGACGGGCGAATTGTGACACTCGCCGTAAATGAAGGAGATAGAGTAAGAAAAGGACAAAGGATTATCGAGCTGGAAAGCCTTGAATATGGGCGGATTGTGTCCGATTATCTCAAAGCAGCCGCAGAAACTGATTTTTATAAGAATAGATTTGAGCGAATACAAAAATTAGTTGAAAAGGAAATCAGCTCAGAAAGCGAACTGGAAAAAATTGAATCCGATTACAAACGTGCAATAGCTACGGAAAACGCAGCAAAGTCCATGCTTCGAGCTGTTGGCGTCAGTAATCAGGAGATCAAAAAGATGAAAAATCAGGATGACATAAATCCGGTTTTAAGCATCAAATCGCCAATAAACGGTGTGGTTAATGAACATCTTTTAGAACTGGGACAATCCGTAAAGGCTTATGAAAAAATGGCCTCGTTGATCAACATGGAAAAAGTGCTTGTAAAAGCTTTCATTAACCCACAAGACGGACAGTACGTCAATAACGGAGACTCTGTTGTAGTTAATCAACGCGTTAGTGGAAAAAAATCAATAAGAAGTACTATTTCCACTGTCAACCCGACATTAGATATGAACAACCGGTCGGTAGTAGCTAATATTCCCCTTAAGCCGCAAAACAACTGGCCTATGCCGGGAGAAAATGTCCGCATTGAGATCACAACCGATCTTCCCGATGAGGTAATCGCCATTCCCATGGAAGCCGTCACTTATGACGATGATAAAGCCGTCGTATTTGTCCGCATAGATGACAATAAATTTGAAAAGAGATTTATTGAGATAAATGAAGCAAGAGGGGATTATGCTATTGTCCGTTCGGGATTAAAAGAAAACGAATATATAGCTATAAGCCAGGTGTTTAGCTTAAAGGCACTGGCACGATATGAACAATTTGCCGATTAAAAAACAACAACATGTTTAATAAGATAATTCAATTCAGTGTCCGTCAAAAATTTGTAGCTCTTGGGCTGGTTTTACTCATGGCTGTGGCCGGAGTAAGCTCATTTTTAAATATCCCTATAAATTCCCTTCCGGATGTTACTCCCAAACAGGTTCTCATTATAACTAAAGCAGGGCGTTATTCTCCGTATGATGTGGAAAAATTGGTTTCTTATCCCATTGAAACCAGCATGAATGGACTTCCGGACGTAAAAGAAGTGCGCTCTATTTCGCAATTCGGACTCTCCGCAGTGACTGTAGAATTCGAGGAAGGCACTGATATTTATTTTGCACGACAGATGGTCAGCCAGCGTCTGCAATCGATCCGTGAAGAGCTCCCGCAGGGCGTCTCCTCGCCTAACCTGGGCCCTATATCTACAGCAATGGGCGAAATCTATCAATATGTGGTGAAAGGAGATAATTATTCCCTCACCGAATTAAGGGAAATTCAGGACTGGATGATAGCGCCACAGCTGAAAACCGTTAAAGGAGTTACAGAAATAAACTCTTTTGGGGGCTTTGTAAAACAATACGATGTTTCTATTAAACCCGGTAAGCTGAGAAATTACAGCTTAGGACTACAGGATGTGATATCGGCTATAAAAAACAATAACAGCGTTTCCGGAGGTAACTTTTTAGAGCATAACCGCGAGCAATATATTATCCGTGGTTTCGGCCAGATCAATAAAAAAGACGATATCGGAAACATCATTGTCAAAAATATCGAAGGTAAACCGGTTTATATCAAAGATATCGCCAGCATTAACCTGGGAAAGCAAATCCGCCAGGGTTCCGTTACCAAAGACGGCAACGGCGAGGTAGTCACCGGCATCGTAATGATGTTGCGTGGCGGAAATGGACGGGATGTGATCAACCGCATGGAAGAACGCATTGATAATGTGAACAAAAGTTTGCCTGAAGGGGTCGAGATTGAAAAATTTTATGATCAGTCCGATCTGATCGAGCGAACAACCTCCACAATTTCCACAAATCTTATTGAAGGAGGACTTTTGGTGATCGTCATTTTACTTTTGTTGTTGGGCGAAATAACCGGAGCCATAATTGTTGCCTTTGTCATTCCTTTATCAATGTTATTTGCGTTCATCGGGATGGAACAGTTCGGACTGGCCGCCAACCTAATGAGTTTAGGAGCCATTGACTTTGGAATGGTTGTGGACGGTTCGGTTGTCATGGTTGAAAATATAGTCCACAAGTTACGATTAAAAGAAAAATCGGAAAGCACAGCTAAAACCATTATCAAAGCTGGTCAGCAGGTTGCACGACCCATATTTTTCGGTGTTTTGATCATTTTGATGGTTTATATACCGGTAATGACTTTCAGCGGCATGGAAGGGATTTTATACCGGCCTATGGCTATAACTGTAGCTGCTGCTGTTTTTGGTTCTTTATTACTGGCATTAATATTTATTCCTGCCATTTCAGCTCTGGTTTTCAGAAAAGGAGTCAAGGTTAGACGGAATTTCATTATCGACTACTTAAAACCCAGATACCACAACTTTTTAGGCCGTAGCATCGAAAAACGGAGAATCATATTAGGGGTAGCAGCTACAATATTTGCCTTTTCCATGTTTGTTATGACGCGTTTAGGCACAGAATTTTTGCCGGATCTGGAAGAAGGTTCAATCCTGATCGAACAGGTAAGAATGCCTTCTGTAACACTGGAAGAGTCTACGGAAAATGCAAACTGGCTGGCCGGGAAACTGTTAAAGGAAATTCCGGAAATTAAGACTGTAGTTCCCAAAACAGGTAGGTCTGATCTGGCCAATGACTGGATGGGTGTGCATCAAACCGATATCTGGGTAATACTGAAAGAACCTGATGAATGGCGAAAAGGCCTCAGTAAACAGGATATCATTGATCAGATAGAACCCTATCTGAAAACCGAACCCGGACTATCCTATAACTTCACCCAGCCCATTGCTATGCGGGTGGACGAGCTGACCAGCGGCGTGAAGTCCGATCTGGCCGTGAAAATTTTCGGTGAAGACCTGGATAAAATGCAAGAAGCAGGAGAAAAAATTACTTCCGTTGTACAAAATATGGAAGGAACAGATAATGCATATCTCGAACAACCTATTGGTCAACCCTATCTTAACCTTGAAATTAACCGGGAAGCTGTTGCCTCCTACGGACTGAATGTAAATGATGTACAAACCGTAATTGAAGCCGGAATTGGTGGTGAAGTAGCCGGTGAAGTCTATGAAGGGCAACGTCGTTTTGATATTTTGGTCCGCTATCCCGAAGACCTCAGGGATGATTTTGAAAAAATCCGAAATATTCCTATTCAGTTACCTAATAATGATTTTATACCACTAAGCCGCGTCACTAATGTCGTTCCGGAAGAAGGCTCCCGTGAAATCCAGCGGGAAGATGGTTGGCGCAGACTAATCCTGGGAATCAACATCGAGGATATCGACATGGGAACTTTTGTTAATAATCTGAAAACAGAAATTGACAATAATGCAGATCTCCCGCCCGGAATATTTCTGGAATACGGAGGAGCATTTGAAAATCAACAAAGAGCAATGAATCATCTGCTGTTGGTCGTTCCGCTCTCTCTGTTTATCATTTTAGGCTTACTATACCTTAATTTCGGTCATATGCGATTTGCTTTCCTGATCCTTTTAAATATCCCGTTTGCTTTATCCGGCGGTGTATTCTTTTTGGCCATCCGGGAAATGTATCTCAGTGTAGCCGCAAGCATTGGGTTTGTTGCCCTTTTCGGAGTGGCTGTGCTTAACGATATCGTGATGGTATCCCACATCAATGAGTTGCGTAAACAAGGAGAAAGCCTGAAAAACTCTGTTGTTGACGGAGCTGCAGACAGATTGCGTCCTGTGCTAATGACTGCCCTGGTGGCCAGTTTAGGATTTATACCTATGGCATTTAACACCGGTCCCGGATCAGAAGTACAGCG
>JBNJGZ010000174.1:0-4173 GCA_051748065.1 Bacteroidota bacterium | reverse complement strand
ATTTTTCAAAACATTTACGAATGCAGTTTTGCACTTATGGATTTGTTCTTCATCCAAAAAAGGTTTAAAATCATTATTTCTGGGGCTACCCGGATATAAAAGAACCGCCTTTTCCGATTTCCAGAACCTGTTGTAGGCATACATTTGCCGAAGATCATCCATGGAAGCAGAAGATGTTCCGGGAAGTTTCCATTTTGTATCTAAAACAAACGTTGCACCGTTAATAGTATCACGAATAACCACATCAGGTTGAAGATAATTGTAATTCCAAAACCGTTTTTTTTCCTGACCCACTACGTTGAAGGAAGAACCTTGCAATTGTTTTCTCAATTTTACAAGTACATATTCTTCCCACAACTGGTTCATGTCAAAAAGAAGCGCAAGCATTTTTTCATGCCCCCCGCTAATATCAGGTGAATAATTTAGTAGTATCAGACGGGCAATTTCCAAAGGATAAGCATAAGGTTCCAGTTTTCGGTTTAGCTTAATAGAATCCAGCAGGGTTGGTGTTATGGTAATATTAATTACTTGGGGAAAGACCAACGAAATGCGTTTATACTTATCATAAAGCCATGTGCCACGAGTGAAATGGCCAATAATTTCAAGTGCTTTGAAAAGAACCTGATGGACGACATGGTCATAATCGTAAACCTGGTGAGTAGTAAAAAAGCGTTCGTGATGGACAAGGTTGTGCCGAATCTGTTCGGCAAATTTCATTTTTCCTTTGTAAGCCCGAACCTGGCCGGATTGCTGTCGATATTGTTTTAAAAGTCCCCTGTGAAACAACCTTTCCAAATGCGTAAGATAAAGATCAAAATAGACCTCGATGAGGTTGAATTGCTGGGGCTGGACATAAGCCCCTCCTACAATGTCAGGCCTGAGCCGATTACAGGTTTTGAGCATTTGTATAAGGACGCCCCTCCATAGCTCACCATCACCCTCTTTGTCGGCTTTAGGCAATATTTCTATACATAACCCGTCAAGCTGAATAACACCTACAAATTGTTTAAACTTGATGCCGTTGTACACAGGGTCAAAATACTGAAAATCTTTTACTTCATTTAGCTTGACCAAGGCTTTAAAGTGTTTGTTGCTGAACCCTTTAGTGCCTATGTTCAATCTTTCATGTTCAAAAACCTGTATGATATTCTGGCTGGACAATTTCAGTAACCTTTCTTAATTCATAATTTGGGAAAGCGCTTCAATAATGGGAAATTCATCATCGATTATCTTAATTCTGAAACGTTCTTTCTGCAAATGAGAAGTGTCTTCATACCCTTCCATTTTTGCAAAGTCAACCTCTTCAGGGACTTTTTCTACAAACTCTTGCCCCAGCACAAGTCCTATTTTTCCAAAGTCACCAAAGAAATATTCCTGCAACAAAGGCAGTATTTTATCTTTAAAAACCAGGCGTAAGTCGTTCTTGGACTTCACCGTCATAAAATAACTATGACCGATGCTATGGTCCCGGTCTACAAGAACTTCAATTCTTGTGTTTATTTTACGAAGCACATCAGCCAGATTTATTCCTGAAAAGTGAAAATCATTGAACTTATTTATCTGAGACAAGTGAAAACCCTCCTTTTCCATCTCCTCCCAAATTTTATATTTCTTTTCATGAAATGATTCATCAACTCCAAATAAATGACACATTTGATTTTCAACAACCTTGTAATCCGGATCATCCCATTCATAGTCCCAGTAGTCCCAAAGTAAACGGAACAGAAAGCTTTGGGGAGTTAAAAGATCCGGCTTCGGCAACATCTCCTTAAAAGAGAAGCGACGACGCAAAGCTGTATCGAGGGCCTCAACACTGCGGTCAGCTGTATTCATGGTGCCAATCATAAAGAGATTTGAGGGAACTCCGAACCACTCTTTACTGTAGGGAAGTTTAGCCAGCATAGCTTCGGAATTCTCCATGCGCTTGTCTTGTTCTATCAGGGTAATAAGTTCACCGAATATGGCCGCCACATTTCCCCGATTGATTTCATCAATAATCAAAACGTAATTTTCCGGAACTGAATTTTCTTCGGTAAAATTAAAAGCCCTTTTGAAATAATCCTTTTTTATATCATCATCGTAAAACTCATAAATCGTTTGCTGTGAAATGTTTTTCGAAACAAATAAATCCGGACTCGCATTTAAATTCGTAGCTATCCAATTCACATTTCGAAATTGATAATACTCAAAATCCTGCTGATCATCATAGATATATTCATCGTCCTTTATGATCCCGATAGCGTCTATAACCTTATTTCCTTTAGGGACAATTACAACATCACCTTTTTTCATTTTAAGAAAAGCATGCGTTGCTTGTATGTGGAATGTACTCTCTTCTACCAGATGAGGATACTGCTCTTTAAAATGATCTCTAAATTCCACATAAGTTCCTACAAACTTTTTAAGAGAGTGGAAATTTGCGTCATGTCCCCATCCCAGGGCAATTTTTTCGTTTTTAATACACCAATCATGTATCTGAGGATTTTGCTTCCCTCCTATAGACATTTTGAAATAACGCGCATTTTCAAAATCATAATGATTTTCGTCTGAAACTTTTTCGGAAGGCACACCTTTAGCCATTCTACACATCTTTTTAAATATCCCTTCCTTTAGCTCATATTTAACTTCCCCGTCTTCATTCTGATCTCCATTCTCATTTTCGGGTAATTTAGGCATAATCCCCTCAATAAAATCTTCATAACCAAAAGATTGATGAAAGGATACAAACCCAATTTGTTCTTTCTCTCTCAGTCGATTAAATTCTTCTATGAGTTCACCCCGCCCTTTACCTTCGGTAAATTTTGGGCCGTGTATTATTTCCAGGGCTTTATTGACAGTATAATAAGTTTTCCCT
This sequence comes from Bacteroidota bacterium, assembly GCA_051748065.1. GTDB lineage: Bacteria > Bacteroidota > Bacteroidia > Bacteroidales > PWNQ01 > PWNQ01. The sequence goes on along the minus strand of JBNJGZ010000174.1, from coordinate 1,319 downwards.
GTGCCTGGAGGGCCATAGAGGATTTGATTAAGTGATATTTCTTTCATTTCAGACTTGGAGTTATTTTTTGATTGAATAAGATCTTTTACCATGTCCGGATTTATTAAATGATCAAATAAATTTTTGCTTATAGGATAGCAATACCCCTGAGCAACATTCAGGTTTTTATCAAACGGGCTTTGATTTTTGGGTGTTAAATCAGGACTTTGTGAAAGAAGCACCTTTATTTCCTCATCAGATATGGGAGATTCAAGATCAGAATAAGTAACTCCAACCTCTATTTTCTTTGCGCCATCATTTGAGTTTGAATCAGGGATTATTTGAAATTCCTGTGTTACCCTGGATATAGCAATGATTTTTTTGTTTACGTGATGAATGATTACATCACCCTCTTTCATTTCTTTAAGTGATTGGTGATGATAAGTACCGTCATCGAAATTAGAAATAATTCCTTTCCCGGTTCCTTTCGGGAATGACTCCGTCTGATTGACCCAGAAATACTTTGTTGATGGTTCAAGAATACGATTGAAAAGATAAAGATTAAAATCCTGGGTCAACCATACCTTATCAACCATTTCAATTTCATCAACTTCGGGCATGGCCAATCTGATAAGTTTATCACTTTCTTTAGGGAATTTAGTTTCAATGGCATCAAATACTTGATTGAGGGCATTATTGGCTAATTGAAACCCATTAAAACCCGATTTTGGGTGTTCTGTAAGATCGAATAAATAGGAAATGGAATTCATTAACTTCCCCCTGGCCAGGATTTTGAATTTTTCAGGGATTAATATACCAGCCCAAACGCTCAATTTGGGGAAGGACATGCTTCTATTACTTAACGCTTCTTCGGATAAGTTTCCATCCGTCTTCCATAATTTTCTTAAAACCTGGATATCTCCAAGAGTAATGAATTCATCCCTAAATCGTTTGGCTGAGATAATAAAATTAACACCCTTCGGCCATCCTCCCTGATAAACCTGATTTTGTGATTCCTTGCATGTTTCAAGAATCTCTTCATCCGAATGTTTCTCTATATCAACTCTTTCATTGAGCCACCTTCCAAATCGGAATTTATAGCCCTCGTTATAGCTTAACCATTGGCTGCGATTACAATAATCTGCATATTCCTGAAAATGGCGTTTGAATAATTCCTGATTGAGTTGCATATAGATGGTGGTTATTTTAATTTAAAAAGCCATTTCATAAGAGTTAATCTACTAACAAGGATATTATTATTGCTTTGCAATCAATAATAATTATCCCGGGAATTGAATTCTCGAACTTCATTCAATAAATTGCCTTTGTAATGGGATCAT
>JBNJGZ010000173.1:0-4209 GCA_051748065.1 Bacteroidota bacterium | reverse complement strand
TTAACAGTTACCAATTTTTTCAATACTTTGCAAGCGAACAACAAAGAGTGCCTTATGGAAAGATTCATCAATCGGGAGATTAGCTGGTTGGCCTTCAACTATCGTGTTTTACAGGAGGCTGCTGACAAGAGTGCACCTTGACTAATCACTATCTTTCAGCTGATAAACAAAAAATTCATCCTTAGCTGCAATCTGTTTATATTGTCCGATTATCTCCGGCAGCTCCTGGCCATCGGAACTTACATAAAAATTGCTATCATCCATTTTCTTATCTATGATCAAGTATCTATTACCATTCGATTCTGAAAAAGAGAAGAACTTCTCAATCGTTATTTTTTCTTCTGGATGGAACTTCTTGTAATGATGATGAAAAGCAATAGGACCGCGTATAGTAAAATTATCAATCTGGTCAAAGACAAATGTCTCATGCGCCATAACCTTTACATTTCTTTCCGGGATAGCCTCAGCTATCTCTTTGTTTCGCTCCTGCAGATCATAGTGAGTAGCCATTTGTTCAATATTTCGCCAGCTATGTATCCCAAAAAACAAGAAAACCAGCACCAACATGATATATTGGCTGGTTTTATTTTTCTTTTTAAAGATAAAATACAGGGAATTAACAACTAACAGAACTAGCAAAGGTAAATATAACAGTCCATATTTAGGCGTAGTTCCGTGAGAAAGAAAAGCTAAACCAAAAATCAGGCTGCCTGCATAAAACAACAAAAACCTATTATTTTTGAAATTCTCCTTCCCTCCCAACAGTAAACTCATAAAGAGCAGAACTGAAAATATGGCTTCCTTTTCTGAATGAAAAAATCGTTTATGTTCTTCTAGTCCCTTCAAGAAAAAATGGGCCTTTTTCTTGATTAGATTAGGATCCTGAAAGAATTGCTCTGAGAATCTTTCAAATTCTGCAACTGAATTAATATCCCAAAAGTACAACAAAGATATGACACCTGCGATACTACCATAAACAATAAAATAGGCGAACTTTCGACGATAAAGCAAGTAAAATAAAGGAGGGATAAAGAATATCAAACCGTTCAAGTGTGTCAGAGTAGCCAACCCTGTAAACACACCCGAAATTATGAGATCTGCAGAAATCTTGTCAGAATGACTTTTCTTCCACCGATAAAACCAATAGAAGCTAAGAGTTCCAAAACACATAACCATGGTTTCAGGCCTGTAGTAGAAGGAAAATGTAAACACCAAGTGATGAAATAAAAACAACACCAAAAATAGCAAGAAAATAAGATATCGATCTTCTTTGTATATTCGCTTTATAAGCTTTATGATAAACATCGCTGTTATGGCAGTTGCAAACAGGGATATCAAACGGAGGTTTGTAAGAGCAAATCCCACAACTCTGATAACACCAGCTCCCAGTAATACAAATAATTTATGATAATGGTATTGTCTAAATTCCCACCCGAATCCATAACCAGCATATAACTCAGATTTAACAATTCCTAATTTGTTAAGATAATAGGCATGCCCGGCAATCACCCCTTCATCCATGTTATACCCGCGAAAAAACAGAGAAATAAGGAACAAAATTAGAACTCCTAAAATGGCAATTCCATAAACATTTCTTTTTCTATACATTATTTGGGTCATTTTTTAGACAAGTAAAATATCCGAAATTGGAATGTCTGTACAAAAGACTTACAGGCAGACATAAATAACTTCCATTTTTTAATACTAACCTCACCAGTCTGTCTATCTTCATGAGGAACTTTCACCTCCTTAACCCTGGCATTTATGTAACCAGCGATGCCTGAAACAACAACGTTCGGGGCAAAATAATGGTCAGGAATAGTGCAAATATATTCTCTCATCAAATTATTGTTCATAAGACGATATGGAGCATTAACATCATGCACTTTATTACTGTAAAGCACCCTGACAACCATCCTCGACACAGCACTTATAACTCTTCTTGGCAATGGCTGGCTCCTATTATCTCTGGCACCTAGCATGAAATCATAGTTGGCGCGGTCATCCCAAAGCAGGTGAAAATGCTTTGCTTTTAGCTCATTATCCGAATCAATTTGAAATAACCATTCATAGTCCTGGTTATCTTTATATCCTTTTAATATCGTGGGTCCATGCCCTGAGTTACGCTTATCATGAACTACAAGCTGTTTATAATCTGAAGAAATCGAGTTTAAAATGTCCAAGGTTCCATCTTTAGAACCATCATTATATGCATGGATATCGAAATCTATATTCAATTTAGTTAGTTGATCATGCCAATCTTTAACTACCGTTTCAATAATCTCTTCTTCATTATAAACGGGCATTATTACTGCTAAATCTTTCATTATTTGTTAGTTTTTAAAATGCTCTTCAAATAGCTCCAAAGCTCTCCGTATAGTATCATGCATATCATAATACCTATACTCGCCTAATCGGCCACTAATAAACAAGTCGTTTTCCCTGGCAGCTTCTTCCCTATATCGCAGAAGAATCTGATGGTTTCTATCATCGTTTATAGGATAGTAAGGATTTGAGCCATCATCTAACTTTGAGTATTCTCTTATTACAATACTCTGAGGGCCATAAGATCTTTCAGGATGTAAGTGTTTCGGTTCATGAATTCTTGTGTAAGGGACACTTGCCTCTGCATAATTCATTACGGAAGTCCCCTGAAAGTCTTCATAAGGAACTATTTCTTCCTCAAAACTTAAGGTTCTGTACTCAAGAGTACCGTATTTATAATCAAAATATTGATCTATAGGACCACTATAAATAACTTTAACCCCCTCAGGTATCTCATTCTTTATATCGAAAAAATCAACTCCCGTCTTTATATCGATTAACGGATGTTTCAGCATTTTTTCGAAGATTGCTGCATACCCATTTAGAGGTATTCCCTGCCACCTTGAATGATAGTAGCTTTCATTATAATTAGTTCTAAACGGCAGGCGTTTCAGTATCGACTCAGACATCTCTCTGGGATCTTTCTGCCACTGTTTAAGAGTATACCCTTTAAAAAAAGCTTCATACAGTGGCCTTCCCAACATTGAAATGGCCTTCTCTTCAAAATTTTTTGGCGTACCAATCTTTTCCTTCTGGATTTCCTTCTCAAGAAACATTGAAACCTCGTAGGGCTTTAAGTTTACATTGTAAAAAGAATTTATGGTCTCCAGATTGATGGGCATCTGATAAACTTTATCTTTATATGTTGTTAACACTTGGTGATAATAACCATTAAACTCTGTAAACTTGCTAATATAGTCCCAAATGTGCCTGTGAGGAGTATGAAAAATATGAGTGCCGTATTTGTGGTAATGTATGCCGGTTTGTTTATGATCTTCTGAATAACAATTTCCTCCAATGTGGTCTCTTTTCTCTAAAACCACTACCTTTTCTTTATTGATATTGGCAATCCTTTCAGCTATCACAGAGCCAAAAAAGCCTGCACCAACTACAACGTATTTCACTCCGCTTAAATCCATTTTCTGAATGTATAGTATTTATTTAACAAAAATTGAATTAAGGCAACCGTTGGAATCAGCACCAATTTAGCCCATAACTCTTTCATGCTCAGCAAATCGACTCCTATATACAAACCTCCGGCACTTATCAATAATCCCAACATACCGATAGACAAAAAATATAAAAACCGTTTTCCCAAATTATCTTTTGTTTTAAAGTTAAAATGAGAATTTAACATAAAGCTATTGACAATACCACACAAGACACTAATAACATTGCTTGTTTGATAGTGCATATCCATATAACTTGTTAATAAAGTATATATCCCAAAATCAATAGCAGCACTAGCTCCACCTATTACACCATATAAAAAAAGTTCTCTGAACCGAAAGTACAGTTGTAGTGTTTTATCTCTTACCATCCCACTGTTAATTCTGTCACAAAAGTAGATTTATTTTCTACGATTGCAAAAACTGTTATCAAAAACTACTACAAACATAATTCAGTTACTCATCCGGTATTATTCTATAAATCCACACAATTTGGCATTTGCCTCATATATAAATGGACTTACGTTTCTTGCTCAACGAATATAAATCTTAACATAGATAAGCTACACCAGACAACCCATTATTCAGTTCAATCAGCCACAGACATAACATAAAACCATCGATACCGGATGTGTATATACACACTACACAGGCATGGGTTACTTAAGCTGTTTGTGTTTGGACAACCGCACCCTCATATCTCTTGCCAATATCG
>JBNJGZ010000172.1:0-4262 GCA_051748065.1 Bacteroidota bacterium | reverse complement strand
TTTTTATCTCCCAGAAATAAAACATATTTCATGTTGTTGCCAAGCCCTAATTCTTTTCGATATCCATCGGAATCAGATTGAACTCTCTCAAGAAAAATTCCATTTGGCAAGACTGTGGATTTACTTTTTAAATAGACAAAACTTTGTATATGCTTAGATTTGCAAATAATTTTAGCGACAAAAGGTTGAATTAGCTTAGTCAGGAATATTAGATAACGGCTTGAAAATTTAATTTTATTAACTCCGATATAATCCCCATAAGCATCGGTACCCATTAAAGAGAGAACAACAGGCTGTTTTGCTATAGCCAGCACAGCTGACCAACCGGATAGGCTATAGTGAGCATGAATAATATCAAAACTATTTTTTTTTAGATATTTTCGTAGCTGCATAGCTCCTTTAATATATCCTAATAACCCTTTCCCTTTTATTGTAAAATATGATACATCAACACCCTTCTTAAATAGAGAAACTCCCTGTGATTTTATAAAAGGGGTGATATTAAAATTACCGGAATTACCACTGGCTACAAAAAGGACTTTCATTAAGCCTATTTTTTAATCGTAGATAACGCATGTTCAAGTCTCAAATCATAACATTCGTTAGTATTAAACATCCCCTCTTCGAATAACCAGCTATTATCATTCCAAATATACCGACCGGGTTTGCCATTTACCAACATTTGATATGGATCTGATTGACCAAAAAAACACTGAATTTCATTAATTAAATACCCATTCTCTTTCTCGAATACATCAATGGCTACAGAAGTGAGGTGATGTTTATCTGTAACTGCTTTTATAAAAGAAAGCAGTTTTGCGGGAACAGTATCATATCCTTTTTCTAATGTACCACTAGCCATTGTGCCTTTAACAAGTTTTTTATGCGCAAAAAATGAATCTCCAATACGAACACAACGCCACTCCCATTCATGTTTTACAAATTCTTGAAATATCACATAGTGATATTGAATATTTAATAAATCCGGCTGATAGTCCTTAAGCCGCTGCTTCAAAAATCCCTTGGTTTTGAGCACCTTCGTTACTTTTTTGAATATGGAACCTTTCTTCAATTTTGGTCCCGATTTTGGCTTTATGCCTTTTGAAAAGGCTGTATGCAAATAGGCATTAGCCTGCTCTTTTGTTTTGAGAATTACAACACCATTACCCGATGCACCAATATTTGTTTTCCCAACTAAGGGAAAATGCGATTGTTCTGCAATAAATGCCTGTGCCTCCCTTTTATTGTAAAATACAAATGTTTTGGGATGGGGTAATTCATTTATTGTAAGCCAATCTCTAAGAAATCGTTTGTTCTCGTAGATCAAGACCTCCGTTAATGACGGGTATATAGGGGTATCGAAATATCTCTGAAGCAATATAACTCGCTCATCGTACAATCTTTTAAACTGTTCTGTTTTACCGGGAGGTTTCAACAAAAAAATATCAAATTGCTCCTTACTTAAATTCTCTAACCAGTTATCGGAAGTCAAATCTAAAATTGAATAAGTGCTTATCTCCTCATTATTCATAACAGATTGCTCCCATAACAAATGAGATTGACTGTCTTCATTGGCCAAAATACAGACTTTATGACTCATGTGACTAATATAATTTTGTTAGGTCTGAAGCTGGTGGTAATATTGTACAATATTACTGTACTTATGCATGGTTTTTTCATCAGTGCTTCCTTGTATTGCTTTCAAGTCTGAGATGCATTCGGATACATTGAAAAACATATGTAAAGGATGATCTTTCTCATTAAAGAGTTGCCGCAAGTGTTTTAATAAATAGTCTCTAAATGCCTGGCCATAAACGTAGGTTGACGGGTACTTTTGTCGTTGAAAAACATACCGAAAAATTTTAAGGCCTGTCCAATAGTATTTACCTCTCAGAAATTCCTTTGTGTTATAAGACCCTCTTTTTCCAAAATGAATATTATCTAATTCCGGACAAAGCAAATGCTGAATGTTCAGATTAAATTCAAACAGTTTATATCTATCGAGTAAATTTTTGGTCTTATTGTCAGTAAAGAAAAGATTATATCGACTTTTGAACAGAGCCTCTAAGAAATCAATATCCATAAAAAACGGAAAAACAACATCAAATTCCTGATCGGCTAAGAAGACATCTTGTCCATGATGTGGTATTCCAATTTCAAACAAAGCATAGAACTGCCTTTCTTCTCGCGAAAGACCAACATCAAACGAGTTTAAATAAGAAAAATAATTTACAATATCGGTTTCTTTTACTTGTGATTCTGTATGATAATAATCGGATAAAATATCTTTTGCATTTAGAGTTTCGTCAAAGTCCCAAAAGTGTGTCAGGTACTTCGTAAATACCAGATTATCGTAATAAATACCCATTAAAAACTCACCTGCCATATAGCCGGCATAATAGGCAGAATTCCCTTCCATTGTAGATGCCATTTTGTCGAACGCAAATAATCGATGGGATCTATGAAGGCTGATATCCGGATTACCAGCCTCAATAATCTTTGAAAAATAAGTGCTAAAGTACTTTTCCGAATCATCCGGTTTAAAAATATGGTGAGGCACCCCAATAGATTTAGCCAAGTATTTAGCATAAATAGCGTCGCGTGATTTCTCATTCCCGTATGTAAAACCTATAACCTCAGCACCGTTACACCTTAAGGCAGCAAGCCCTGTTCTGCTATCTTTGCCTCCTGTAAGGGTTATTGCATTTTGTTGTGGTTTAAAATATTCTAAAAAGTTTGCAAAATTGGTCTTAATCAATTCTGCAAAATACTTAAAATCTAACGAGTTATCAATTTGGGTTTTATCTGATAGCAGCTCACTGGGTGACCAGTAGTTTTCAAACGTTAATGAACAATTCTCAATAGTAATATGTGATGCGGGTTTTGTTTTAGTGATATTCTTGAACTGAGTTTTCCCTATGGGCACACGGTGAATTAAGCTTTTGGAAATAAGAGCCAGCTCATCAGGAATTAGCTCTATGCCAAGACTTCTGAAAGTGTTGATGTTATTAGTAAAGGAAAATTTCTCCCCTTTTTGAAATAGATAAAGAGTTTGCAACCCCAGGTGATCGCTAAATAGCTTGGTCTCTTTTGAGGTAAGGATTAAAATAATAAAACTCCCTTTGATATAATTTACAAATTTACTTTGATACTTTTTGTATAACGTATTGATTAAATCGTGCTGATGGAGGTGTTTGTAGGCATCATAGTAACTTAATCGTGGCGACACAGTCCCCTGCAAAACAATTGTTAGGTCTCCATCATGATATGTTTCACCCTTCGAGACACCTTCAAGTCGTAAGTGGGGATAAACGATAACCTTCCCTTCTGTTAAGGACAGCTGATCATTCCCTCGCATATTTGTAAGTAACAATTGCTTCATCTTAAATATAGCGTTATTTTAATAACTTTTTAATTTTCTTTAGATTCGACAATTGAAACAATCTTTTAACAGGATTTTTATAATAACCAAAAAAATATTCAAATACCCGGTCAAGCACTTTTTCTTTAAATACAATTAGCCTGTTAACCATCTTGTAATTTTGTTTCAAGTTATAGCATTTCCATTTTTTGCTACTCCATCGGTTATAATCTCTATTGATAATGGAAATGAAATTGCCTTTTTTTTCATGAGTAGAAACAAATTCCACCTTATTTGCCTGGGTATCGTATTTTGTTATTAAACCATGTTTCGTTTTACGGAAAAGCGCTTGCAACTCATTTTTGCCTTCTTTTATATAGTCACCGAATGTTAAACTTCCTAAACTATAAAATATGTAGTTACCTTTATAAATCTCAAACGGCTGCAAAGTGTGTGGATGGTGCCCCATAATTATATTTACACCAGCATCGACTAACTTACGTGCAATCACTCTTTGTTCCTCAATTGGGTAATGGGAATAATCTACGCCCCAGTGAATGCTACAGATTATCCTATCGACTTTGGGCTTTAGGCCTTTAACATCCTCTATTACTTTTTCAGGCTCAAAGTAATTAATAAAAAGTTCGGGAAAATATTCTGTCTTTGGGTTTGTAGATTTATCTACGTAAGCAATAAACCCAATTTTTGCATCCTTCGTTTCAACTATTACCGGGTCAGTATGATCTTTTTTCCATCCGGCACCGGTGTGTTTTATTCCCAATTTGTCTAATATTCCTATGGTAGCTTTCAGTCCCGACATTTTGCAATCATAGATATGATTGTTAGCTAACGAAACACAAGAAACGTTCAAAAGAGTTAAAAGCTCTTCTGTCGGTTTTGT
>JBNJGZ010000171.1:0-4271 GCA_051748065.1 Bacteroidota bacterium | reverse complement strand
TGGCCACCCAGTCAGCATAAATCATTTCTTTTTTGCCATCCGGTGTATCGATAGGAAAGTGATGGCCGATGGTATTATGTCGAAATTTTTCGAAATATTTCTCTAAGTTCATAACTTCTGCATAAAAAGTTTATGCAAAAATAATGAAAATTGAGTTGGTGCTTGTAGATATGAGAAAATAGGGCAGGGGAGCATAAACGTTTATTCCCCGGCAACTTCCCCGTACAGGTCATAATCATCGGCGGCTGTAATCCGGATTTTGACAAACTGACCTTCCGTTAGGCCGGGCTGGTCTTTTACATAAATTTCAGTATCTACTTCCGGGGAGTCATATTGTGATCTCAATATCCAGGTATTATCTTCCTTGCGGTCTACAATAGCTGTAAACGATTTTCCGATTTTTTGCAGATTCATTTCCCGTGAGATGTCTTTTTGAAGTTCCATTATCTCCGTTACTCTGCTTTCTTTAACATCGAATGGAATATCATCGTTAAGTTTTGCTGCTTCTGTGCCTTCTTCCGGAGAAAAAGCAAAAACACCCAATCTTTCAAAGCGATACTGACGGATAAAATTCTTCAACTCTTCAAACTCAGTTTGTCCTTCGCCGGGATAACCTGTTATTAGTGTCGTTCGGATGGCTATATCCGGGATCTCATTACGAAAAGAATCGAGCAGGTCGCAAATGATCTTTTTACTATGCCCGCGTTTCATGGATTGAAGGACAGTATCGTTGATATGTTGCAGAGGAATATCCAGATAATGACAAATTTTACTACTGTTCTTCATCACTTCCAAAACATCATACAGGGAGTTGTCGGGATATGTATATTGTAGCCGGATCCAACGAACTCCGTCTATTTTTTCCAGTGCTTTCAATAATTCAGCGAGGCTCTTCTTTCCATATAAGTCCACGCCGTAGCGTGTTGTATCCTGAGCAATAAGGATGATTTCTTTTACTCCCTGACGAACTAGGAATTTGGTTTCATTGACCAGTTCTTCTATGCTTTTGGATTTGTTTCTTCCGCGTATTTCAGGGATAATACAAAACGAACAATTGCGATCACAGCCTTCTGCTATTTTCAGATAGGCATAATGTTTTGGAGTTGTCAGCATACGTTCTCCCAGTAATTCCTGCCGATATTCGGTGCCAAGGTCATGCAGGATTTGTTCCATTTCATCCACTCCGTAGAATTTATCTACTTCCGGAATTTCCAGCTCCAGTTGTTCCTTAAAACGCTGTACCAGACAACCCATGACAACCACTTTTTTGACAATGCCGTGATCTTTCGCATGAGTAATTTCCATGATCTGCCTGATGTTTTCCACGATAGAGTCTTCAATAAACCCGCAGGTATTGATGATTGCCACATCAGCATATTCCATTGCATCCTGATGGATTACTTTGTATCCGGCTGCACTCATGCGGCCCATCAATACTTCGGAGTCGACAAGGTTTTTTGAGCAACCCATGGTCGTTACATGCACGCGTAAAGGAATTTGTTTCAAAACTAAAGTTTATAAATGATTTCACCTAAGTCTAATTCAATGCCCACATTTACTCCAAAATTCCGGTAGTTAAGGCGTTGTGGATTTAATTTTGTTGCTACAATAGCTTGAGTATAGGCATTGATGAATTTATACCCAAATTTAAGTGTTAATGCTGGTTCCAGAAAAAAGAAAGCCTGTTTGTCCAGGTTATAAAGCTTATCTTGCTCTAAATTTCTTAAACTATAGTTTGAGGTGTCAACATTGTGAAATCCGAGATAGCTAAAACGAGTTGAAAAAACCAAATCAAAATATTCCGTCTGAAATCCAATATCCGGCTGGATAAATGCTTTGGAAATGGTAGCCTGATATGTTCTGTCGAGAGAGGAATTGTATTCAATTTGTTCAAAGCCAAGATTTCCGATGCCACCGCCACCGTATATTTCGAAGACACCCTCGTTTCCAAGTTGTTGAAAATAGCCCAGCCCTGCTTCTGCCAAAAACCGGTTGGAATGATAATCTGATGTAATCGTATTGTTCGTATCGGGGATATCATCCCAGTTATTTTCTCTAAAATATAAGTTTGTGATAACAGCTACCTGATCACTGAATGCATAAGCACCCTGTAGATTCGTAGTGCTGATACTTACTGATGCATCGCCTTTTTCTTCCAGCAAGGGAACATTATGCTTATTAGGAATATATGCTACATTGCAGGAACTTAGAGCCAATGCAGATATAATAAAAATGAGTACTGGTTTAATGGTTATAGGAAACAAGTTCGATGTTGATATAGATCCAGAGGAAGTCATATATTTAAATTGAGGTTAACAGTATTGAATTTAGTATCTTTATTTTCGGTTGTAAACTTTTATAAACCTGTTTGGTAAAATTATTTAAATAGGCTGTCAACGAATTCTTCCCGGTTAAACACCTGAAGGTCTTCCATTTTTTCACCGATCCCGATGTATTTAACGGGCACTTTGAGTTGGTCTGAAACTCCGATTACAACTCCGCCTTTAGCGGTTCCGTCTAATTTGGTCATGGCAATGGCGTTCATTTCGGTAGCTTCAGTAAATTTTTTAGCTTGTTCCAGTGCATTTTGCCCGGTGGATGCATCCAAAATCAACAAAATCTCATGAGGTGCTGACGGGACAACTTTTTGCATAACCCGTTTCACTTTAGCAAGTTCATTCATAAGGTTGACCTTGTTGTGGAGTCGCCCGGCGGTGTCGATGATGACGACATCTGCATTTTGTGTTTTTGCTGATTGCAAAGTATCATAGGCAACCGAAGCCGGATCGCTTCCCATCTTTTGTTTAATGATGGGGACTCCGACGCGTTCCGACCAAATGGTTAACTGGTCTACTGCTGCTGCCCTGTAAGTGTCAGCAGCTCCTAAGATGACTTTTTTTCCTGTGGATTTGAATTTATAAGCTAACTTTCCAATCGTTGTGGTTTTTCCGACACCATTAACTCCTACAACCATGATCACGTATGGATCACCGGATTCAGGAAGACTGAATTCGCCTTTTTCGCCTTCTTGTTCATTTTCCATTAACAAGGCCACAATCTCTTCTCTGAGGATACGGTTTAACTCGGAAGTGCCCAGGTATTTATCGCGGGCTACGCGGTTTTCAATACGGTCTATGATTTTTAGCGTGGTTTCAACACCTACGTCAGAAGTTACCAATATTTCTTCCAGGTCATCAAGGACTTCTTCATCTACTTTTGACTTTCCGGCAACGGATTTAGATAATTTGGAAAAGACATTCTCTTTTGTTTTGGAAAGGCCACTGTCGAGCTTTTCTTTTTTGTCTTTGGAAAAAACACCAAAAATTCCCATGTGATTAAAGGTTTAAAAATGTGTCTAAAAATACATTTTTTTGAATAAAGTAACAAAAGCAAAAGAGGTTGCTTTTTTAATAAAACAACCTCTTTCTTTCCCGGATAATAATCATCAGTAGATCGTTGACTTGCTGATGGTAATCCGGGATATTATTTCTTCTGGAAATATTCTTTTACTTTTTCATCAGGAATAATTTCTTCCTTAAAAACGTATGCACCGGTTTTGGATGATTTATCCATTTTAATCACTTTAGCAAAGCTTTTTCCGGCAGTTTGTAATGATGCAACAACTTTCTTAGCCATAATTCAGTATTTTATTTGATTTCGCGATGAATCGTATATTTTCTTAACCTGGGATTGTACTTTTTCAACTCCAATCGCCCGGGTGTATTTTTTCTGTTTTTTGTGGTAATATACCTTGAAGTGCCTGGCATTCCACTTTTCTTATGCTCTGTGCATTCCAGGATAACCTGGATTCGATCTTCTTTATATTTCTTTGCCATCGGTAACTAGTTTTTATTTAGGCGTGCAAAATTAAAACATTTTTTGTTAAAAGCCAACAAGTATTTGAATAATTTTCAAAAAATTGTGATGCATATTTAAGTGAAACAGAAACTGCTGGTTTTGACGTAATATTTACACGGCAACAAAGATAATAAATCCTGCCCTAAAGTTTAGCTTTCCGGAAGAAAGACCAGACCTGAGGCAGGAAATCATCCATTGTTAGCTTATAACAGCGTTTATTTCTTTAGCTTTAGATATGCTATTTCAGCCGCTTTCATCAGAGGATAAGCTGCCGGTGAACCTGTAAGCATTGGATGTGTGCCGATTTGAGCTGTGATAAGCGTTTGGATTGTTGTGCGGCTTTGGATAATAAAGCCCAATAGATTGGTTAATTCGCCTACACTTGTTCCTCCTATAGCTTCTCCGCCAATTAT
>JBNJGZ010000170.1:0-4322 GCA_051748065.1 Bacteroidota bacterium | reverse complement strand
GTCATGATACTCTTTATGCTTTCCGGTATAAAGCATGCCATTCTTGTAAAAGAAACCGTCTTCTTCCTCAAGCTGGTTTTGCGATTGGGCAGCAATACTTACGAAGATTATTAAAACGATTAAAATAATATTTCTATTCATTTGTAATTTCATTTAACTAATTATTAAATCACTTTACAGCCCTGACTATTCAATCAGGAAAATAAACTTTTCAGCGTTTCCTGATTTTATTAACAAAGATAACATAATAAGCATTAAAGCTTATGACTAATGCCTATGCTTACAGCACGGCCAGAATGATACAGGCTGTTTAGCTGATCTGATGCTTCATAAGCCTTGAAAACGGTTTCCCGATTTTGATTTAAGAGATTTGAAACCTTCAGGTCTACTTTCGTTTTCTGATCCCGACCCAGTTTTTTATTTAAACTGAAATTAAGGCTGTGAAAGGGCTTTACATACATATCAGGAAAAACACCGGCACCAACGATCGAAAGCGTTTCACCTTTCACATTGTAAAAAAGCCCAGCCGATAAACCGCCTTCAAAATTCGAATAACTTAGCCCTCCATTAATAACATAAGGCGATTGACCTGCCATATCTCTTTTTTGTTCAATGGTTTGACCCTCTTTTTCAAATTCTTTGCGGGAGTTGAATTCGGAGGTCGTCATTTCAATTTCAGATTGGGTAAATGTTACATTGCCGTTAATATTGAAATTACTTAAAAAAGGCGATAACAAATCCAAACTCTTATTAAATTCAAATTCTACTCCAAATAACCTGCCATCTCCAACATTTCGGGGCTGATACTCTGTACTTGTAACGCCTGAAGTTAGGCGCACCAATTCGATTGGTGCATCAAAATCTTTATAGAAGATACTGGCTGAAACATTTTGTCCTCTTTCCCAGAATAACTCCCATCTTAAATCCATATTACTGATGTAGGTTTCCCTAAGGTTGCCATCCCATTCATCAACAGCATAAAGCCCTCCATTAAAAATAGTATTACTAAGCGGGTCAATAATCTGAGCAAAAGAGAGTTCTTTAAAGGAAGGCCTTGCCACTGTCCGGGAATAGGACACTCTCCAGTTCTGGTTTTCGGTAGCCTCAAATATGAAATTAATACTTGGGAAAAAATCTAATGATTCCAACACTTTATCATTATCAAGCTTTCTGGAGCCATTTTGGTCCTGTCCGGTATGGCGCATCACATAATTTTCCATTCTTAACCCAATAATGGATTTCAGTTTATCAAAAAGATATAATTCATTGGAAACATATGCAGCACTATTATGCACGTTTGATTCGTATGCATTGGAAGGACTACTTTCTGGAATCATGTATAAAAATCCACTTGTTCCATCGTATATATTTTCGGGCTCTAATAATAGTGACGCATCCGCCTCCGTGAAGGTAACGGACAATTGGCTCAACTGATATCCCATTTTAACGATTTCGTAATCGCGCTTTTTATAATTATGATTGGCCCCGAATTTAAAAACAGCATTCTTACCACCGATTTTATAATCTTTTGTTAAATCGATTTTAGAGGAGTTATTTATTTCATTCAGCTCTCGCCATATTCTGGAAGGATAGCCGGCAGCTCCAGCGTTAAAAACTTTATCTCCATCAGATTCGTGTGTGAAGGCTGTTTTTCGAATATCCGGATCATCCGATGTTGAAAGGGTTGGCGCTATGCGCCAATCTATTTCCCAGTCTTTTTCGTCAAAAACATGAGTTCCGTGTAAAAGCACATTGGTAAGAGATCTTTGGTTGTATTGCAACTGATCTGAAGTAGCAAAATAGCCTGATTGTGCCGCTGCTAGTCCGTTATTATCTATTGAAAATTGACCGGCACTGCTGCTTCCGTTTTGCAAATGCATGGCAGTAAGACGAATTTTATTGTAGTTAGTTTTATAAGCCAGACCACCCAATGCTCCAATAAGAATATTTCTCTCACCCACTTTTCCTTCCTGAATGGTTGAATATATCATGTTGTAATTCGTAGAGCTTGAATTCATTTTATAATCTGCATATAAAACATTGTCATCAAATTTAGAACTTGCATCATATGATAGTGAAAAAAAATAGCCCAGCTTCGCATTTTTATCCTTGCCCGAACCTATATCTAATTGATTTCCCACAGATAGCCCTAAACTGTAATCTGCATACATGGTTTTAGTATGTGCACCCAGCACAGGGGTAAACTGATTTACAAAATCTTTAATTCCCGGGCCATTGGATGGTGTAGCAAGCAATTCTCCTTCATCAGGAATATTGCCTGGTAAAGCTCTTGTACCATCATCAAAACCAAGAAAATCAGTTTCACCTCCTTCATAGCTTAAAAAGTCTGAATTGAAATGAATTTGGGGGTTAAATTCCATTCCTGCTGATACACTAAATATCTTGCGATCTGGAAAATCTTTGGTTGTAATGTTCATCAAACCACCGGTAAAATCAGCAGGCAGATCAGCCGTAAAGTTTTTACTCACTACCATATTATCAATAATATTGGTCGGGAAGATATCCATCTGCAAACTATTACGATCGGGGTCCAAGCCAGGAATATCCATGTTGTTAAGTGTAGTTTTCGAATACCGGTCTCCCAGGCCGCGAACATAAACATACTTTCCTTCTTCCACTGTCACCCCAGTAACGCGTTTTGCAGCTTCCACTGCAGTTCCGTCACCTATAAGTTCAATTTTTGCAGCTGAAATACCATCAAGCATTGCCGGCGACTTTTGCTTCAAGGTTTGCAAGGCAGCTTCGGTATTTCTGATAGCGCTTGCTGATACAACAACATCCTGCAACTGCACAGAAGCTTCGTTCATTCGTACATCTCCTATAAGCTTTATTTCTCCTGGTTTTACCTGCACATCCTGAATGGTTACCGTTTGAAAAGAAATAAATGAAAGCTGCAGGTCATAATTACCGGGATTTGCTTCAAAAGAAAATTTACCATCTAAATCTGTGGCCGTACCATGATGTGTACCTTTAAGCATCACACTAACCCCTACCAGGGTTTCACCTGTGCTTCCGTCATAAACCTTGCCGCGAATGGTTCCTTTTTCCTGTGCATAGGTATGTATAGTAATTATAAAAGTTAAGCAGATAAATAATATGCGCTTTATCATTATTATTCGTTTGTTAAAAAATTTTTTGTCAAATGAATCAGACCTGCATGGTCAAAGCCATGCAAGTCTGAAATTTCTATTGCTTTACTACTCTCGAATAATATGCTACCATGAAACAATCAGTCCGGCCTGGTCAGCCCATGTCCAACTAAACACTGACAAATCGATAGCAGATGCATCAGCCGGGGCTGTTCCGGATGTAACTCCATCAGCCGTGCCGTCAATATAGGGTGTTACATCATCCACATTAAGAACAACATCGGTAAAAGAGGTATTTACACCATCCAAAAATCCATCAGGCAAAGTTGCTTCATTCTTAAGCGTTATTTGCTGTCCATCGGCAATTTCTGTAAAGAACACGTTTTCAAAATGAACAAAAGTTTCAGGGTCCAGATTGATCAAGTCGCTTGATGTAACAGCTTCTGTATTACTTATAACGTGTCCATTTTTAAAAGTATAAGCGCCATACTCTTCAATCTCTGCAGGATCTTCTGTGTCACCTTCAATACCGTCAAGCTCAAAAAGGTGGTCATCAGATGCGATAATCACGAAATTTTCGCAGGTTCCATTCCACCCCTGGTCGGCATCAAGCCCATCATCGCCGGCGTATAATACAACTGCATTTTTTAGATCTACAGTTCCGCCAAACCATTCAATGCCATCGTCCTGATTGGCAATAACTTCGACGTTTTCTACAACCGTTCCGGTTCCAACGCCACCAAGTGTAAGGCCATTGATTTCGTTTCCTTCACCAATGTTACTACCGCCATGGCGTATGGAAATATGGCTTATTACCCCTGAATTATCTTCAGGATCATCTCCGCCATAAAGACCATTGCTGTCAGTGGTTGGTATTCCTTCTATTTGTGCAGTTGAACCTTCCGATACAGAAATGGGAGCTTTTCCCAAAACGATAACGCCACCCCAATAACCATTTGCAGTGAGATCAAGATTTGGACTTTGAAAGTCTCCACTGGCAACTTGTTCAGGTGTAATTTCATCAGCAACAGAGGTGAAAATAATAGGTGCATCAGCAGTTCCTTCTGCCATTAATTTACCCCCTTGTGCAATCAACAAAGCAGTTGCATTCGGCCCTGTCCCAGCTTCACCTTTGATGATGGTTCCGGGTTCGATGGTTAAGGTTGCGCCTTCCTCAACGGCAATTCGACCTCCCAATTGATAAACATTGTC
>JBNJGZ010000169.1:0-4414 GCA_051748065.1 Bacteroidota bacterium | reverse complement strand
AAACAAAAATCTCCCGGGCAGTTGATGATTGGATTTGCTCTTGAAACTGAAAATGAACAAGATAATGCCAGTCAAAAACTGGAAAACAAAAAACTGGATATGATTGTCCTGAATTCCCTGCGTGATGAAGGTGCCGGGTTTGCCACTGATACCAACAAAGTTACACTGATAACAAAAAACGAGCATTTACCTCTGCCGGTCAAGCCAAAATCCGAAGTTGCACAAGATATTGTTCATTATATCGTTGATAATTTAACTTAGGCAGGTGAATAAAACCAAAGTTTCTGTTTGTGTGCTGAATAAAGAATGAATTATAAACATATTATACTGATAATCAATAATTGAACAGTTGATGAAACACTACCTCTTCATATCGGGCTTATTCTTTTTTTTGTTTTTAGGTCTGTTATCTCATAACGGTCAGGCCCAAGAGCTGGATTGCCAGGTTAATGTCTCGGCAAGTCAAGTCCAAACCAGTAACAGAGACCGCTTTGATGAACTACAGGAAGCGATTAAAGAATTTATGAATGATCGTAAATGGACAGATAGTAAATTTAATACAGAGGAACGCATTGAATGCAGTATTTTGATTATATTAAAAGAAGAAGTCTCTACCGATAAATTTCAGGCTACTATACAAGTTCAATCCCGCAGACCGGTTTATAACACATCCTATAATACGCCGTTATTCAACTTTAAAGATGATAAATTTACTTTTGAATATGAACGTTATCAAAATCTGAATTTTGACGTAAACTCTTTTCAGAGTAATTTGACTTCCGTACTTGCTTATTATGCTTACCTTATTATCGGACTGGACTTTGACACTTTCTCATCTTTAGGAGGGACAGACTTTTATCAAAATGCCCAAACAATAGTGAACAATGCCCAAAACTCTGATTATAAAGGCTGGAAATCTTTTGAGGATAAACAAAACCGGTATTGGATTGTGGAGGATTTATTGAATGGTTCACTTGAGCCACTTCGGGAAGGTTATTATCAATATCATCGCCATGGTCTCGATAAAATGGCGGAAGAAGAACAAGAAGCCAGGAAAAACATTTTACAAAGTCTTGAAGAATTCGAGAAAGCAAAAGACCAGAAATCTTTCCTATATATCCTTGAAGTACTGATGAATACAAAAAAAGATGAACTCGTCAATATCTTTAGAAAAGCCCCCAGCACAATGCAAACCAAAGCCATTGATAAGCTGAAAAAAGTTGATCCGGCCCATTCGGGAGACTACGATAAAATCAGCCAAAAGTAAAATCAGGTTTCAGGGTGACTTTTATTACCTTTGCTTTCTTAATAATAATATTATTTGTTAACTAGTTATGATCACGCATCTTTCTATCAAAAATTATATTTTAATAGAATCCCTTGAAATACCATTTTCAGGAGGCCTGACTACCATTACAGGTGAAACAGGGGCAGGGAAATCTATTTTGTTGGGAGCCATGGACCTGATTTTGGGTGAACGTGCTGATAAAAAGGTCTTACTTGATAAAGATAACAAATGTATTATAGAAGGTACATTTTATATAAAAGGATATGATCTGAAAGACCACTTTGCAGAATTTGATCTCGATTACGACGATCATACCATCATCCGAAGGGAATTGTTACCGTCCGGGAAATCCCGTGCTTTTGTAAATGATACTCCGGTTAAACTCAATGTATTGAAAGCATTGGGCAATAAACTGATCAATGTACATTCTCAATTTGAAACTTTGACGCTTAGCCGTACCGACTTTCACATGACTGTGTTAGACGACTTTGCTCATAATCAGCCGCTGTTTCAAAAATATTCCTCGGCATATGATGTCTATTTAAAAAGTGAGAACTATTTAAAGGAATTAATGGAGAAAGAAAAAAGTGCTAAAGCAGAACAGGATTATTATAAATTCTTGTTTGAAGAATTGGAGAATGCAAATCTGGAGCCGGGTGAGAAAGAAAAACAGGAGAGAGAGTATACACAATTAACCCATACGGAAGATATTCGTCAGGCGTTATATTTTTCAGTGGAAGGGTTATCCCGCTCAGAAACTAATATATTGGAAGTTCTAAAGGAAATTAATTCAAGGCTTGCTGAAGTTTCTGAATATCATAAACTGATCAAGCCTATACAACAACGCGTTGAGAGTAGTCATATTGAACTGGAAGATATTGCTGCAGAATTGGAAAATCTGGAAACCGATATTGAATATAGCCCACAACAACTTGAATTTATCCAGGAGCGCCTGGATGTTATATATGCTTTAGAACAAAAACATCATGTAGAAGGAACAGAAGCCCTGCTTCAGCTAAAAGATGAATTCGACAGAAAATTGCAGGATATTGGTTCACTGGAAGATGATATAGAGAAACATAAAAATATTGTGCAGGAAAATAAACAAAAGGCACAAACACTTGCCATGGAACTCCACCAACAGAGAGTGAAGAAAGCACCAGAAGTGGCAGAGGCTGTACAAAATGTACTCGCAGACTTGAACATGAGCGATTCCAGAGTGGTTGTTGATGTTCAAAAAAAAGAATCGCTTAATGAATATGGCTTATCGCACGTAGATATCTTGTTTTCAGCTAACAAAGGACATAAGCCCGGTGCAATTAAAAATGTAGCTTCAGGTGGTGAATTATCCAGATTGATGTTAGCTATAAAATCCATTCTATCGGCCAAAAATATTCTTCCTACCATTATTTTCGATGAAATTGATAGCGGTGTATCGGGCAATGCGGCTGTCAAAGTCGGACACATCATGCATAAGATGAGCCAGACAATGCAGGTTATTGCCATAACACATCTTCCGCAAATAGCAGCAAAAGGCAAAGACCATCTGAAAGTATACAAATATGAACAGAATGGTCTTACCCAGACAAATATTAAAAAATTAAATCCACAGGAAAGGGTAGAAGAGACGGCCTTGATGATCAGCGGGGAATATCAAAACGAAAATGCACTGAAAACAGCTAAGCAGCTTATAGGGTAACCGGATAAATGAACATTCACGGAATACTTTTGTTTCAGAAGTGCTAATATAAAAACAGAAATTATGGCTTCAGATCTATTATCCGGAAAAAAAGGGATTATTTTCGGTGCCCTCAATGAAAAATCCATAGCCTGGAAAGTGGCGGAAAAAGCTCATGAGCAGGGTGCTGAATTTGTTCTTACCAATACTCCGGTATCACTGCGCTTTGGTGAGCTGGACAAACTGGGAGAGAAAACAAATTCTCCGGTGATACCTGCCGATGCTACTAATATTGATGATATACGAAATCTTTTTGATCAAACGCTAAAGCATTTTGACGGAAAAATTGATTTTATTCTGCATTCTATTGGCATGTCTCCCAATGTCCGGAAAAAGAATAACTATGACAATTTGAATTATGATTTTCTGATGAAGACATTGGACATATCTGCTATTTCTTTTCATAAAATATTACAGGTTGCCCGTAAAAAAGATGCCATCAATGAATGGGGCTCTGTGGTCGCGTTGTCTTATATTGCTGCTCAACGTACTTTATATGGCTACAATGACATGGCTGATGCTAAAGCCATGCTGGAGTCTATTGCACGTAGTTTTGGGTATATTTACGGTCGTGACAGGAAAATACGTATCAATACCATCTCACAGTCCCCCACGCGAACAACAGCCGGTAGTGGAGTTAGAGGAATCGACGGATTGATGGATTTTACGGAAAGAATGTCGCCACTGGGAAATGCGGATGCAGAAGAATGTGCTGACTTTACCATCACCCTTTTTTCCGATCTTACACGAAAAGTGACCATGCAAAATATTTATCATGATGGAGGATTTTCAAGCATGGGTATGAGCTACAGAGCTATGCAAATGTACAAGCGAAGTCTTGATTGCGACGACTGTCCCGATCCGGAGGATATTGAAGATTAGGAAAATGTATTCTTCTTGTGATTGCGTTGATTGTTTCGTCTTTTCATCACTACGCTCTCTCGGCATCTCAATAGTGAATGGGATATTAAAATTGCTAAACGTCGTACCTTCGTAATGTCTCACTTTCGTGTTTCCGCTACCGGAACGTACTATTGCGAAATATTCTCATGCTATAAAATAGAATGTGGGGGAAGGAGGATTCGAACCTCCGAAGGCATACGCCAACAGATTTACAGTCTGCCCCAGTTGACCGCTTTGGTATTCCCCCGGGATTGAAAAGCAGGTGCAAAAATAACAGCATTTGTGGTTTTAACAAGCCATAGCAATTGGTTTTCTAAAGAAATCCTTCACCATTGATCTGACTGACAAAAGTTCCTTTTGATTTTCAGCAGGTATACATTTTTTATGTATGTGGTGTTGAATCATGCAACTTTTTTCGATTTTCAATTAGTTTTTTTCTGATTCTTTGGATTTGGTTAATATTTATGCTAATTTTGATCGGTAAA
>JBNJGZ010000168.1:0-4418 GCA_051748065.1 Bacteroidota bacterium | reverse complement strand
GAAGACCTGACGCTTAGCTATAATCCTTATTCTGTAAGTGATACGTGTCTGAGCGAAGAACTGAAGCTGATGGGGTATTTGCCTGTCGAAGAAGCCAAAAAGAAGAAAGGCATTGTAGCACGGTGGATCGATAAAATGGCTAGAGATAATCAGGAAAACTTGGGCAATCAGCGTTTGGATTGCTGGAAATGTAAACACCTGTTAAACCAATAACAAAGTGCCCTTTATCCCGGTTACCAATTATTGAAGTTTTTTTTAGATGACAATGGCGTACTTTCTTGTATATTTATACTGGTCATTGAACATTTAGGTATTGAGTATGTTGATTGATATATAAGCTTTTATATATTCTTTAAAACCAGAAAAAAAGACAAAACTAAATATCAAGCATTAATGAAAAATTTTTATTTATGAAAAAAATCAATGTATTATTAACAATCATGTTTTTATCAGGTTCAGTGTTTTTTACCTCATGTAGTGATGATGATGATGAAAATCTGGATCTTTCACCAAGCATCACGTTTAAGGGAGGAGAAGGTTTCACTTCCAGTGAATCGGAAGTTCCGGTTGGCGATTCGGTAAAAGTTGGAATTACAGCCCAGCAAAACGACAACAGTGGTAAAAAACTCGATTATCTTGAAGTATCAGTGATTTCTAATAATGTGGAGAATCAATTGCATCAGGAAGACTTAAATGATGAGTTTATCGACAGGAATTTTACCATTGCAGTCAATAATGAAGGCCCGTCGCGGTATGTATTTATGGTGACCGATGAAGCCGGAGAAACTGCTGAGGAAGATATAACCCTAACCGGAGTGCCAAGTAGCGATCCTATTTATTCGTATTCGGAGAAAATAATGGGATCATATGATAATAACACTGACGGGAGTTCATTTGCCTCGGCCGACGGTACAATGTATGATATAAACGAGGCCATAAATAACTCCGAAAAGATCGACTGGATGTATTCCTACGGAAGCGACACTGATGCAACTATTATGGCGCCTTCTGATGATCTGGCCGATGATTTTTTTGGTGTTAATATGGACGACTTTAGCACCAGAAATGAAACCATGTTTAAATTAATTGAGGAAAACGTGGACTGGGATAATATTGAAGATGACGGCCCCATTATGGAGTATACTGCCTCGGACGTTAACCAAACTTCACTAACCCAACTGGAAGAAGGCGATATCATTGGTTTTATCACCGATCCTAATAAAGACAACTTTGGTGGCAAACATGGGTTAATCAGGGTTGATACTATACAAGCAGGTAACGATGGATCAATCGAAATTTCGGTGAAAGTCCAGCAATAAGTTATTGAATATCAGACTGCAAAAAAAATTCGGCAAATTGTAAATAGTTGAACGCTATTTTTTTATATAGCTAAGAAATGGTTTACTATGATCGTAAAGACTCCGAAGAGTGGCTTTCGACAAACCTGCAAGGGATGTATTCCCTTCGCAGGTTTTTTTGTTAATCAGCATGCTATCTTAGAAGTTAGATGTTTGAATTTGGAATCCGAAATACGGAATTGAAGAGTAACCAACATTATACAACATTTTACAATAATTATATAACACTAAACGCACACATCGGCTGTATATTTGTTTTCAAATCAGGAAAAATGCTCAGGAAGACGATCCATATTATTATCACTGCATTGTTGCTTACAGCAACTACAGGGTTTACTGTCTCCAGGCATTATTGTGGAGATACATTGGTATCGTATTCGCTCTCTGCCGAAGCAGCAGCATGCTGTGAGGATATTTCCGGCGAATGCTGCCATGATGACTCCGAACATTTTCAGATAGAGCAGGAATTTTTGGCTTCCTCACTGAGTCTCGAAAATAATTTCTTTTTAACCTTTGAATTAATACAATCAGTTATTGATTTTCAAATACCGGAAAGCAGTTCCGGTTTAACCACAATTACAAAAAAATCCTTTCCGCTCAAAACCCACTTACTTCTGGTGAGGTTGCAGAAGTTTCTTTTATGAACCGGTAGAAGATCGCTGCCGCATTGGGTTCAATAAACACGCATACAGGTTATACCTCGTACAATTAATGACGGTTTTATCCTTTACTGTTTTTCCACCAATAAACTTGAATTCAATCCGGCATTGTTAAGCCATTCTCTTATGGCTATTCAATAGTATCAAAATCATTATTGACTTTTTTAAAAATACCGGACATGGACAATATAGAAAAACATATCAAATTCACAATTGACAGGGAATCAGCAGAAGAACTCACCTGGTCTGCTAAGCATGCGCTCAACAAGATTAGTGGTGTGAGCCATGTGGCTGAAGACCACGAAGGCCTGACGGTTAGCTATAATCCTTATTCTGTAAGTGATACGTATTTGATCCGGGAAATGAAACAATTGGGATTGCTGCCTCTTGAAGAGGCCAAAAAGAAGAAAGGCATCGTTGCCCGATGGCTCGACAAAATGGCAAGAGACAATAAGAAAAGCTTTGGCAATCAGCCTCTGGATTGCTGCGAATTAAAAACAAAACAAAATCAGAATTAAAATAAGAAGAATCATGAAACTTATACAAGCATATATAAGGCACAGAAAGACGGAAGAAGTGCATGATGCCATGAAAAAAGCGGGGTATTGTTGCATGACCTTCGTGGAGTGCGAGGGTACCGGAAAGTTTTCTGATCAGGAAAGTGGACACCTCAGCGAGAAATATCCATTTGCCGATGCTTACAAGGTCATTAAACTGGAAGTTTTACTGGCGGATGAGCATGTGCAGGCAGTGATTGATTTGATAAAGAAAAACGCCAGAACCGGATACAGCGGTGATGGGATGATTATCGTTTCGCCGGTAGATGAGGTATACAAAGTCAGAAACGATGAAACCGGTATTCTCGCCGTTTAGTGGTGTATAACTTAAAGGTTTATATCCGGAGGACTGTGCCGTTGATTCTCACTTTTCCGGCGGCACAGCGCTTCCGGATGTATACCCTGACACAGAGGTTTCTTTATAATGTTTCTAAATAGTTGTTTTTCTGAACATTAAAACAACCGGGTTCGTTAAAATATAAATACCTATCCTCATGAAAAGAAATATATTCTTTAAACTTACCGGTACAGCAGGCGTTTTATCACTCATAGTATTGCTGCTCGCTCAATGCAATTCAGGAGCGCATAATAATTCAAAAAACAAAGAAGCTTCCGATGATTTTGAAGCGGATATTGATATAGAGCTTACAGCTGCTGAAGATAACATACAACTTTTGCCCGGAGCCAAAACAGGCGTCTATACCTACCAGGCAAAACTATTGAAAGGAGATGACAGTGTTCTTGAAGAATTGGATGATACCTACCTGGGTCCCATAATCCGCGTAAAGCAGGGACAGAATATACGCGTGCGGTTCAAAAATCAGTTGCCGCGCGAGAGCATCATCCACTGGCATGGGCTGCATATTCCTCCCGAGATGGACGGTCATCCGCAATATGTTATTGATAACGGCGAACAATATATTTACGAGTTTCAGGTGAATAACCGGCCGGGAACTTACTGGTTTCACCCTCACCCTCATCAAATTACGGGACCGCAGGTATATTATGGACTTGCAGGCATGTTCCTGGTTGAAGAGGAGAATCCTGAAATGCCCTCAGGAGAATTTGACAGGCCATTGGTACTTCAGGACCGGACTTTTGATTCGGACAACCAGCTGGTTTATCTTGAGGATAGCAGGATGGCCCGGATGCAGGGGTTTTTGGGAGAGCAGATGTTCGTAAACGGCAAAGCGGAGCGGCAGACGGACGTAAAAAAATCAGCCTATCGCTTCCGCGTCCTTAACGGATCGAATTCGCGCATATATAAACTGGCATGGAACGATGGCAGTGATATTATCGCTATAGGAACCGGTGGGGGATTATTAGAGGAGCCTGCTGAAAAGCCTTATATCATGCTGGCTCCCGGAGAAAGAATAGATATCTGGAAAGATTTTTCCAACAACCAAACGGATGATGAGGTGAGGCTGAAGAGCCTGGCTTTTGAACCGGGTACTTCGATGGGTATGGGCGGCATGATGGGTGGCAGAGGGCAATCTGACAGGAGTGTTGAAAATGGTGCGGAAATAGACCTGTTCTCTTTTAAGGTAACCGATGAGGAAGGTCCGCAAAAGCCCTTGCCTGCCAGTCTTTCAAAAATTGAAAGAATTCGCAGGAATGAGGCCGTGAATGCCGGCAATCCGCGAAGCTTTCATTTTGCCTTCGAAAGGATGGAATGGGTCATTAACGGAGAGACTTTTGAAATGAACGAAGTAGCCGATTGGGAAACCGTAGAGCTGAATACAACTGAAATATGGGAATTTATCAATGGAGGTGATGGCGGTGGTATGGGCATGATGGGCAATATGATGCAAATGCCGCATCCGGTGCACCTGCATGGCTTACAG
>JBNJGZ010000167.1:2592-4425 GCA_051748065.1 Bacteroidota bacterium | reverse complement strand
GATCTGGAAGAAATGTTCTTAAACCTAACAAAAGATGAATAAGTTATGAGCAAAAATATGATTGCAATTGAGTTTAAAAAAATTAAACATACACCGGCGATATGGATTAGTGTGTTAGCACCTCTGATTTTGGCATTAATGGTGTTTTTAATTTACTTCTTCCAGGGTGATAAGCTTATCCGGCAGGGAATGAATCCGTATGATTCTTTTTTAAGTATGGGATGGAACAATTCTGCTTTTTTTCTGATCCCGTTATTTGTTGTTATCCTTAACAGTATGATTATTAATATAGAGCATGCTAATGGAGGTTGGAAAATGCTGTTGACAGCGCCGGTGTCAAGGTTAACTGTTTATTTGTCGAAATGGGGCATCATAAATTTAGTGAGTTTTATTACTCACGTTTTATTTGTGACTTTCTTATTGATCTTTGTGTATTTGTTATCCTGGTTAAAGCCTGATCTGGGATTTGCTGATTATAGCCCGGACCTGCAACGGTTTTTCTGGTGGGGACTGAAAATATTTATTGCAACGCTTGCCTTGAGTACGCTACAATTTCAGTTTTCATTATGGATGAAAAATAACTTTAAGTCCATCGGAATAGGCCTTATGGGAGTGATTGCCGGTTTAATCCTGACGAACTGGGAGCATATCGATTATTTCCCTTATGCTTATTCCGGTTTGTCATTTTCCCTGTTTAACACTGAGTCAGGGGTTCTATTACACGAATATTTAAGTCTTGCTTATACTGCTGTAATCTTTGTTATCGGCTGGTTTTTTTGGAGACGCAAACAGTTCACATGATAAAAACAACAAGTCACTGATTTATTGATTTCGGGTTTATTTTTTATGGATAATGCAGGTTAGCGGTTGACTGGCTGTCTAAGGTATTAATTTGACTTTAGCCGCCTGAATGATTTCATACTCATTACCGTTATTATCATCACTACGGTAAATAAACGCAATGACGTTGCAGTGTTCAGCCTTCCATTCATCGTCAATAGTATAAGTATATTGTTTTTGAGGAAGAATATCCAGCGAGTCTTTTGGGCCGGAAAAATAATTATCACCCCAATTTCCATTTGCAGCTCCACGCAGCACATGGTTGTGAACATAATCCATGATGTCTGGTGTAGGACCCATTTGTGAGTCATTGTTCTTTTGTGGTTTGACAATGCTGTCTTCGGTTATTACAACAGAAAGATTATAGTCACCGTCAAGTTGACTTAAAACGGTGCCGGAAACGTCTATCTCCACTTCGCGGGAGGAATTATTATAGTCTGCTGAGAGTTCCAGCAGCGCAGCAGGAGATGTATTGATCAGCGAGTCAACATAAAAGTTCCATTCCGACACATCGTATTTGTATTGATCATTGTTATTGATCCGGCTAACAAGGCCGATAGGATACGATTGGATACTAAATTCATTGTCCAGTGCTTCCCCGGCGGCTGTTGTGAAATCGTAATCATAGGGCGCGGACTGGGGTTGAGCAAAAAAACCGGCATGAACTGAAATGACAATTAAATTCTCGCCGTAAATATCTTTCATGTCATGGACGACTGCTCCGGCAGACGGGCAATTTACACAAAGATGCCCTGTGAATTCCTCCAGCACTACATTTCTTACTGTGTCTTTACTCTCGTAAGTGATATTTTCTTTATAAGGAGGTTCTATCTGATCACACCCGCTAAGAAGAAAGGTTGTTAAGGCTGAAAGTAAAAAGACGATTATAATGATTTGTGTTTTTTTATTCATATGATTAAAATTTTGTTCGTTGTTCCGTGTTTTGTGTTCGTTGTTCGTCCGCTAATTGCGCTAATTACACACGAATTAACG
>JBNJGZ010000167.1:0-2492 GCA_051748065.1 Bacteroidota bacterium | reverse complement strand
GCCATTGCCCAGTCACCGGCAGAAAAATCATCCTCGTGCATGTTTTCCTGATCAGTGAAAATATGTTCTAACTCTAACCGGATGGATTGACGCATTTTCAGGGAATATTCAATGTCAGCTATTCCAAGATGCGCATTCACTTTATCTGCTCCCTGATCTCCTTTTATCAAAGGGTCGTAAGTGATACTGGCATACTCCAGATGCAATTTCCAGTCGCTGTTGATTTTTTTATCAAACCCAATATTGAGTTGCTCGAAGAATGTCAGGGAACTCCACTGGAAAAAATCGGAATCATAACCCATTGTTCCGGGTTCTCCAACATAGGTAGAATCTGTTGGGGCTTTCCGTTCAATATCCTGAATCCTTGTGTAATCTAATGTAAATCGGGTTCCATATTTCCCGCCGAGCGTTGAATTGCGTTTAAACATATAATAAAAACTTCCCTGTATGCCCATCTCTCCTGTATGTTGAGTTGCGTAGGGATAAATATTGGCTAATTCGTACGTGGATTGGATGCTTAACGAGGGTAAAAAATTGATATCCATCGGTATTCCGGTGGCATTGTAGTCGGACTTAAAGCTCATGTTATCTATCCGCTTGGCTGTGACAGTAAGACCGTATCCTCTTTTGGAATATGTTCCTTCGAGCAAAAGGGCTTTTCCGGGTTTATAAATAAAATTATTAATCGAAGAAGGGTCATTAATCTTATGGGCGTACTCGCCTTTAAAACGAAGACTTCCATGAATGATTTTTGTGCGGCCTGCATAAGTTCCGACATTTTCAGGAATTTTGTAATTGATACTTTTATCTTCCTGAAACCGGCTTACAAAAGAACCTCCTAAAATAATTTTGGTTTTCTTATCTTTTAAAAACGGCAGCAACTGGTTTGTATAAATTTCACCGTCCACACCACGGATGGTACCCGGACTGTTGCCCCAGTAATTTCTGTGTTTACCAACAAGTCCTTTAATGGTAATTCCTTTTACGGGTTTTAATTTTATACGTACACCGTCAATGGCATTGTCATATCCCAGCGCCCATTCATTATACGATCGTAATGTTAAGCCATTTCCGAATTGCTCATAAAAATGTCCGGCAGTGATTTCAATTAAATCATGACGGTACGTTAGATAGCGATGAGCTATTCCGTGTCCTTGAAAATCTGCATCTATACCCTGAAGAGGTGGAGCAAATACTTCATAACGTAATCCGGCTTCCAGGTTTTTATTTCGATAAATCAGGTTGGCAAAGCTTTGAAATCCTATTTTTTCCCTGACCGTGTCAGCACCGATCTTGGCATCCGGAGTGTAATGCTGAAAGTCAATTTCCATATTGCCACTAAGTTTCCCTGAATTGCTATTGTTTTGAGCAGTCAATCCGGATTGCAATCCGGTTGATAAAAATACAACAGCCAGAAATTTAATGATTTTGCTCATAAATAAAATTTGATTAAATCAATAATGTCGAAATTATCTACAATAAATGTCATCCCTGTATTTTAAGAAGATATAAAGGTTTTTTTATTTCCTTTATTCTTCATTGCTAATGTCTTCCCCTGCTTTTACTTTTTTAACCAGCTTAATAAGCTTTAATTCGCTGCCTTCCGAGAAAGAGGTGTGCTCCCAAACGATTTCTTTCTCACCATTTAAAAGAAAGGTTTGTGGTATCATATTGACATTCAGTGCTCTCTTTAGCTCCTGGTTGGGGTCAAGATAAATCTCATAGTCCCAGTAATTGGAGTTCACCGTTGGCAAGACTTTTGACGTACTTCTGCTGTCATCAATAGAAACAGCGACTAATTTTACCCCGGTTTCTTCCTGCCATTCGGGATAGACTTCAGCGATTGTGTTTAGCTCTTTAATACATGGTTTACACCAGGTGGCCCATAAACTCAGGATAATAGGATTCCCGTCATTTTCTATTTCTGAAATATCGATGGTTTCACCATCCAGATTTGTAACGGTTACTGACGGGAGAGTCTGTTCCTGGGCAAATGCCGTAATGCTTAATAGTGTAACAAGGAAAACGGAAACTAAGTACTTCATTTAATTATGGTTTTAAGATTAGATAACTTTTTAATAATATACTTTGAGGGCAAAAATAATAAGAAAATGAAAGCAACTCTATAATTATAAAACTGTGCCAATATTTTGGATTTGAAATTAGTTTACCGTTAATGTTCCGTTAAACTGATGGCAGGATTACAGAAATTCTTATATTTACAGCCGAAAAAAAATGCAATATTAAAAACACTTACTTATGCGAAAGATAGTTTTATCCCTACTTGCTGTAATTATATCAGCATCGGCTTATGCCCAGTTGCCTGTTGATTCATCAGCACAAAACAAAAATGTTATCCTGGAAGAATTTACTGGTATGAAGTGCCCTTATTGCCCGGATGGACATAGAATAGCAAATGATATCATGGATGCCAATCCGGGCGATGTGTTTGTAATTAATATTCACACCGGAAGCTTTGCTCAGCCGGGTCC
>JBNJGZ010000166.1:0-4464 GCA_051748065.1 Bacteroidota bacterium | reverse complement strand
ACACACCAGAATTTATACCAATCACTGCGCTCATCGTGAGCCATTTCTTTTCCCTCTTCACTTAAAACCGGATATCCCGTCGTTTCTAAGTGTTTCATGATCGTATTGTGCGCTTTGCGGTCTGCTTTGGTTAAAGGGGAATTATCTGCCTTGTTTTCAATATCAAAATCATCTGTTTCGTAAACAGATAAAATCTCTTTCCCTGCTTCAAGTGCCGCATTTATGGCTGTTATCATTTCTTGCATTTGTCAGAATATTATGATTTTTATGTATTATAACTCATGATTATTGAACTTGTTAAAACAAACTGTAGGTTAACCCTAATCCAAAAACAGTAGCAAACATATAAATGATGGTAAGCGGTAAGCCGACTCTCATGTAATCTTTGAAATTATATCCTCCGGGGCCGTAAACCATTAAGTTTGTTTGGTAGCCTATGGGTGTTATGAAATTTGCAGCTGCCGCAAAGGAGACCAAAAGCACGAAAGGTACCGGGTTTATTCCCAGGTCGGCAGCAATTGTAATCGCAATAGGGAAAATAATAGCAACGGCAGCTTTATTGGTAATGTAAGCAGCCAAAACAGCCGTAACTCCATAAATCCCGAATAGCAAGCCATAAATCCCCAGTGGTTTTAAGACATTAATAAAAAACATGGCAATCATTTCGGCAACGCCGGATTTGATCATAGCTGTACCAATGGCTAATGCCAAAGCAATAATTACAGCCAGGTTGTAATCCAGGCTTTTAGGTAAATCTTTTGGGTTTGCTATACCTAAAAGGGTAATTGTAGAGATCAGAATGATTAATCCAATAAACAGTTTGATAACCCCCAGTGCAGCCAGTAAGATAATAAGGCCAGTACCACCCAGTAATACAGCTACTTTCCATGGAGCCAGTTTATTGAAATCACGAACTTTTGATATGGAATAGAAATCCATAGTGTCACGGGCACGTTCAGGGAAGTCATCGCCTGTTAGTAATAACAATACGTCTCCGGCCTGTAGCTTTACCGTTCCGATTTTGCCGGACATGCGTTCTCCATTACGGTGAACGGCAATAATAGCCGCATCATACTTTCCACGGAAATACGTTTCTTTGATCGTTTTTCCGATTAGCGTAGAATTATGCGATATAACAACTTCGCGGACCTCTGTATGTGCTTTTTTGGAAAACATCCCTACTTGTGTAAGTTTCAGGCCGGTGTCAGCATTTATCATGTCGACAATAGTGTCGGTGTCTCCTGCAAAAATCAGAATGTCATTTTCTTTTAATACAGTTCCCGGAGAAACAGCCGTTAACCTGTGGTTGTTCCGGTGGATCTCCACCAGGAATAATCCTTTTAAATTTCTTAGTTCAGCTTCTTCAATGGTTTTATTGGTGAGTTTGCTGCCAGGGCGTATTTGGACTTCTACCAGATATTCCCGGCGCTTGCGGCTAAAATCGGTAATCACATCTTTCCTGTTGGGTAATAAATGTTTCCCGATCAGCAACATAAATAAAATACCGATAATAATCATTGGACCGCCCACGGCAAAAAAGTCAAAAAGCTGCAGTTCTTCTAAATCGGGTACGCGCGTTTGGTCAACAACCAATCCGTTTACTATAAGGTTGGTGGATGTTCCGATGAGAGTTGCACAACCGCCCAAAATGGCAGCGTAGGAGAGGGGAATCATTAATTTGGAAGGTGCAATGCTATGGCGTTTGCTCCAGGTATGCACATAAGGCATCAGAATTGCAACTAATGGTGTATTGTTTAAAAATGCCGAAAATGAGGAAACAAGCAGCATCATCCGCCATAAAAAGCCATTGTATGTTTGGGCCTCTTTGAAAATCCGGTTGAAAAAATTTTCCAGAACTCCAGTCTTGCGGATAGTATCTCCGAGTAAAAGGAGAAGCAATATGACAGCAATTTGTTCATTGGCGAAGCCGCTAAGCATTTCTTTCGGCGTTAATACGCCAAAAGCTCCAAGAAAAACTACGGCAATTACAAATGTAAATGATGGCCCTATCCACTCGCGATAAAGCGAAAACAGGATAAATAATATTGCAATTAGTACGAGTATGCTGTCAATATACTGCATATAGATTTTTCTGCGTTAACAGGTGCATAAAATTACTTTTTTTTTGAGATTGGACAAAGAAAGATGTAAATTTGTATCTCTTTTATAACAATCTTTTAAATTATGCCTATGGATCCTGTTAAACGAAATATTTATGTGTATAAAAAAATTCTTCAGCGCGAAGATAAAGAGTCTTTACTTCAGCAACAAGCTCGTGCAATTTGGTTAACCGGCCTTTCGGGTTCCGGAAAATCAACCATAGCTGCGTCAATGGAAAGGGCGCTTTCCAAAAGGAATTTTCTTACTCAGGTTTTGGATGGAGATAATATTCGTGCGGGAATAAATAATAATCTTGGCTTTTCGGACGAAGACCGAACGGAAAATATCCGTCGCATTGCCGAAATAAATAAGTTGTTTGTAAACTGCGGGATTATTACAATTAATAGTTTTATCAGTCCTACAAAAAATATCCGTGAAATGGCCCGGAAAATTATTGGAGAGGATAACTTTATTGAAGTTTATGTGAACGCGCCAATAGAAGTATGTGAGCAGAGAGACACCAAAGGACTCTACAAAAGAGCAAGACGGGGAGAAATTCAAAATTTTACAGGTATTGATGCTCCGTTTGACCCGCCTGAAAACCCTGATATTGAGCTAAAAACTAATATTGAAAGCATAGAAGAATCCATTGAGAAAACCCTGCGCATAATCTTGCCCGAAATTACTTATGTAAGGGAAGATGAATATTAGACAACTACGGGCGACTGGCCCATGCTTTTGCATTTAATCTGTTGGATGATAAAGGAATTTAATGTTTCAGTCCATTTATCATTCGTATGCTATGGCTTGCTGTTTTCAGGAATTCACGCATATATTCATGAACGGCCTTTGGGCTTCCCGGCATACAAAAGATAATTGTATTTCCCATGGTACCTGCAAGACTCCGGCTTAATATCGCATTGGGGTTTTCCAGACCGTAGCGCCAGCGGATCATTTCCGGAATGCCTGGGATTTCCTTGTCGAGCATGGGCCTTACGGTTTCTATCGTGATATCTGTTTTAGAGATTCCCGTTCCGCCTGTGGTCAGAATAAAATCATAATCCCGGGAAGATTTTAGTATCTTTGATAATTCCCCGGAATCATCCGGCAGTATGGATTTGGTTGCTTCTGCCTTCAAATTTTCCTGATCAAAGAATTCCGAAATATACTTTTCGATTACCGGTCCGCTTCTGTCATCATAAATTTGCCGGTATGCCCGGTTACTGAGCGTGATAATTAAAGTTTTAAATATTTTAGGCTTATGATGGATAATGGCTCCCGGCTGAATAGTTCCTTCCCGGATGACTTTACAAAAAACTGCTTTTTGTGGCGAAACATAGTGTCCCGGAAACTCCAGCTCTTCATGGAAGGGCTTTCCGATCTGTGTGACCATTAATAAAACATTGCCGATCTCCAAATAATCATACACCTGAAGGGTTACAGGTAAATTCTTTGTAGTAATGTTTTCGGCAAAAGCTCCATATCCGGGATGTTTAGAAGCCTGACTAATGCGAATGAAATCATTGATGTGTTTTTCATCGAGTAAACTGACTTCACGTTGCCCGGAATGCTGATGAACATCACCTTCTACTCCACCTGGAATTAACTTAATTGTGTCCACGGGCTTCTTTACGCCACGGCTGATTGCCTTATTAACAGAAACGATCGTTGGTTGATTGTTCCTCATATGCTTAAATTTTTCAAAATATTGATAATGTCATTATTATGTTTTCTTACTTTTATCCCTTACTGTCATTTGCTTCGCGTCATCTATAGTCATTTGCGCTTCGCGCGTCATTTTGCTTTACTATACTCTAAGTCATTTACTTAAGGGCTTTCTACGGTTATATTTGACAGCAACCGGACACAGAAGTATAGAAAATGACCATTAATGACTACCAATGACCATCAATGACAACAAATGACTACCAATGACTACTAATGACAATAAATATCATTGTTTTCTTTGCATTATCCAACTCGCCGCTTCGCATTTAATCATTCTCCTGTGTGTCAAACACCTCGGCATGTGTGTTTTATGTCTAAATTTTTTGTTTGTCTTTTAGCCGGATATCAGAGATTTGCATAGACTGGTCAACAGCTTTACACATATCATAAATATTTAATAAAGCTACATTAACAGCCGTAAGCGCCTCCATTTCCACACCGGTACGGTCAGTTATTCTAGTGGTTGCCTGCACGCGAATTCCCTTTTCTTCAAGGAACAGAGTTACATCAATATGGGTTAGATTCAAAGGATGTGCCAGGAAGATTAATTCGGATGTTTTTTTTGCGCCCTGAATTCCTGCCAGACGGGCAACTTGTAATACATCGCCTTTGCTTGACTGATTTTCCTGTACAAGT
>JBNJGZ010000165.1:0-4477 GCA_051748065.1 Bacteroidota bacterium | reverse complement strand
GAAGAAGCTCCGGCGTCGCTAAATAAATCCGCTACGCGTTTTTTGTATTGACGAAATTCAAGTTCGTCGAAGATATTATATAGTTCGTCGAAACTTGGCTTGCTTAATTCCAGATCTTCCGGATCATAACTTACAGGAACATCTGTTATAATTGTGGCCAATTCTTTCGATTTCCTTCCCTGTTCGGCATAGGCAAGGACATTTTCTTTTTGCTTCCCTTTTAACTCGTCAGCATGCTCAATCAGGTTTTCTACACTGCCATATTGTTTTATGAGCTGCTTTGCTGTTTTCTCTCCAATGCCGGGTATTCCGGGAATATTATCCGAAGCATCGCCCCAAAGTCCGAGAATATCAATAAGCTGTTCGGGCTGTTGGATTTCGTATTTTTTACAAATTTCCTCCACGCCCAGGATTTCAGCTTTATTGCCCATCCTGGCCGGCTTGTACATAAAGATATTTTCCGATACCAACTGTCCGAAATCCTTGTCGCTGGTCATCATATAAACCTCAAAGCCGTCTTTTTCGGCCTTTTTGGCAATCGTTCCGACAATGTCATCGGCTTCATATCCATCTTCAAACAAAATGGGAATGTTGAAACCTTCAAGCATTTGAAAAATATAGGGTAAAGCTGTAGCGATATCTTCCGGCAACGCTTCACGGTTTGCCTTATAATCTTCGTACCCTTCTGCCCGCTGGGTGGGCGCCATCGTGTCGAATGCAACTCCAATGTGGGTGGGTTGCTCTTTCTGCAATACTTCCAGTAAGGAATTGCCAAAACCTAAAATTGCTGAGGTGTTTAGACCTTTGGAGTTAATTCTGGGATTTTTGTTTAGTGCGTAATAAGCCCTGTAAATAAGAGCCATAGCATCCAATAAAAAAAGCTTCTTTTTTTGTGACATATCTTCATGATTATGTGTCAAACCTACATAAAATTTTATCAAAAATATATACAATCCTGCGTTATAAAAAATTATTTTTTTAATGGGAAATAAATTACCTTTCCTGAATTATTGTTAACATATTTTAAACCTGTAAAAGCTTATTAGCGAAATACTAAAACAAGACAGGCAAAAACAGCCCGTCAAAATTTAATATTCTGTTATTTTCTTTTAACCTGTGATTGCTTATTTTTACATGAGAACTTAACTAGAGTCTGTCTATAAAGTCGAGTGTTTGATTCAGAATGTTCGAGATCAAGGCGTGCGAAAATTTTAAACCGCAGTATACTAGCGTATATGAGGATTTAAAATTTGAGCAACAACGCAGATATCGGACATTTTGGACAAACACTAGTGTGATTTGTAGGTCGTATTAATAACCAATGATTTACAAATCCATTAATAAATCACATGGTTTAGGGATCAGACTGAGACTTTAAAGTTTATACGGGATCATTGTATCAAAAAAAAGCAATAAATATGGCTGATAACAAATCCGGGGAGAGGAAAACCCAAAAGCGCAAAAGAAAGAAGATATTTGTTCTGGACACATCTGTGATCATTTATAATCATGCGGCTATTCACAGTTTTGAAGATAATGACGTGGCTATTCCGATTACTGTGCTGGAAGAGCTGGATAATTTTAAAAAAGGAAATGATACCAAAAACTTTGAGGCCCGGGAATTCATACGTATTATTGATAGGTTGTCCGCTGATCATTCACTTACGGAATGGATACCGCTGGGCAGACCGAACAGTGGGAAGTTTAAAGTGGTGATGCACGAAAATGAAGGCAACATGGATGCGGAGAAAGTCTTCCGTGATAACAAAGCAGACCACCGCATTTTAAATGCAGCCTTAACGTTGAAAAAACAACATCCGGGCAAGAAGGTTACCCTGGTTACCAAGGATGTAAACCTCCGGTTGAAAGCGAAATCGATTGATTTGCCTGCCGAGGATTTTCAAACAGGAAAGATTAAAGATGTGGAATCGCTTTATCCGGGCAAAACACTGGTAGAAAATATAGAAAAACCTTTAATCGATCAGTTGTACCAGGATGGTGTTTGTGAACCGGCAGAGCTGGGCATAGAAAATCCGATCGCGAATCATTACTATATTTTGCGCAATACGCGGGCTTCGGGTTTGGCTTTTTATAATCCGGCTACACAACTCATCGAAAGGATAGAGAAAAGACCGAGTTTCCGGATCAATCCACGCAATGCGGAACAGGTGTTTGCCATGCATGCCATTACCAATCCGGAAGTGAAACTGGTCACGCTGCAGGGTGTGGCCGGAACAGGCAAAACCTTGCTGGCCCTGGCTGGTGCTTTGGAAAAAAGGAGATTGTACAAGCAGATATTTATGGCCAGACCTATTGTGCCGCTTAGCAATAAAGATATCGGCTATTTGCCTGGTGATATCAAGTCAAAACTGAATCCCTACATGGAACCACTGTTTGATAATCTGAAGTTTATCAAAAACCAGTATAATGAAAAGGATAAAGAACATAAAATGATCGATGAGTTTCAGGAAAAGGAAAAGCTGGTCATTTCACCACTTTCCTATATCCGTGGGCGAAGTCTTTCCAATATCTGTTTTATTGTGGATGAAGCTCAAAATCTCACCCCGCACGAGGTGAAAACCATCATAACCCGAGCCGGTGAGGGAACCAAAATTATCTTTACCGGAGATATCTATCAGATAGATACGCCCTACCTGGACTCGCAATCCAACGGACTATCTTACCTGATCGACAAGATCAAACACCACCCGATCTATGCCCATGTGCTGCTGGAAAAAGGAGAACGCTCCGAACTGGCAAATCTGGCAAACGATTTGCTGTAAGAAGATTATAACAAATTTAATATTTATTCAGTTGTTATATTTTTGAACTAAAACGTATGGATTAAATTAAGAATCCATATTTATATTTAATCCATATTTTATTGACTAAAAAAAATTCCCATGCTGTGACAAGAAATTTTCTTTATATTTATAAATTAAAATTTACACAATAAAGATATTTCATGAGCAATCAGTTTTTTGAGCAACCTATACTAAATTCCCCTTATGATTATCCTTCCAGGCATTGGGAACTGGATGAAAACGGGCAACCGACACAACGGATAAATGAGAACAGGCGGCGTGCTGAATTTATCACTCCTATACCCAAACCAAGAAGAAGAAAAGAATCAAAACAACAAACACGGTTTGCTTTTGATGAAGGGAAAGGAGAGGATAACTTGCTTCACCTGATCGTGGAAATAAAAGGGTATCGACGTGAAGATACCAAAGACAAAAAAGCAGCCATTGAAAACTATTGGATACCTGGAGTAAACAATACGGGTTCTTATGGGCGATGGGCCTTTTCCGAATTCAGAGATGTTTTTGATATGGAAGACGAATTTAGTAAAAAGATGGAAGAAGAATTTAACCGGATTGTTGAAGAAAATGCTTTAGAAACTGCAAAATAAACATCAAATGAAGAAAGAAATTATACACACTTTAACTACGACATTTGAGGCTCATGCACAACAAACAGAGGAAGGAGTTGAATTCTGGCTTGCCCGTGATTTACAACATCTATTGGGATACAAAGAGTGGAGGAATTTTAATTTAGTTGTTAATAAAGCAAAGACAGCATGCGAAGTTTCTGGCAATGAGATAGCAGACCATTTTGTTGACGTCAACAAAATGGTCACAATAGGCTCAGGTTCGCAGAGAGAAGTAAATGATATCATGCTCACAAGATATGCATGTTATCTTATTGCTCAAAATGGTGACCCTCAAAAAAATGAAATCGCTTTTGCTCAAACCTATTTTGCCCTCCAAACAAGGCGAGCTGAAATAATTGAAAAGCGTATTCAGGAAGTAGAACGCATCAATGCCCGAAAAAAACTTACTACGTCTGAAAAAGAGATGTCTAACGTAATATATGAGCAAACCGGGGGTAATGAAAATTTCGGAATTATTAGAAGTAAAGGAGACCATGCCTTGTTTGGCAAAACGACAAAAAATATGAAGGCTCGCTGGAAAGTGCCTGGCAGTAGACCTTTAGCTGACTTTGCCCCAACCATAATATTAAAAGCAAAAGATTTTGCTACAGAAATAACCATTCATAATGCCAGGAAAAATAAGATGAATAATGAAAAACAGATTTCGAGTGAACATATTACTAACAATAAAGCAGTGCGCAATACTCTAATAAATAGGGGCATAAGGCCAGAAGAGCTTTCCCCTGAAGAAGACATTAAAAAAGTGGAAAGAAAACTCGATAAGGAAAAGAGAGACTCTCAGTCAAACCTGGATAAATTATCAGAATAACCTTTGGTAAAAAAGAAAAACACCCATAAATCCGTAGAGCACCTCAACTACCCGGAGGAATCGCGAAAATATATCCCTACGGTCGAATACCAGTCTATGGTCTCAGATGAAGTAAAAAATCCGGTGCAGGTAGCTTATGAGCGCCATAACCGCGATTTGGACCCGCAGTTGGTTTGGCGAATATGAGCTAATCAAATGATAAAAAAATTATATCT
>JBNJGZ010000164.1:0-4486 GCA_051748065.1 Bacteroidota bacterium | reverse complement strand
ATCTCCATCTGTTTGAAGATAATTTCGTCATCAACAGATTCTTTATTCCAGATAAGAAACAGTTTTTTCAGGTGATTGGCCAGCGAGTTGATCAGCGTTTCTTTTTGTTCGCCTTCTTCGAGCTCAGCAACCTGTTTGATGATTTTTTGGATATTACGGCCAAAATATCGATACCGTATATTTTCTTTATCACGCTCTAATTTTTCGGGTTCCCATTTCAGAATTTCCGGTGATGGCATCGGATATGGGCTATCAACATCGAGAGTAAAATCGGAAATAATAAAAAGATGATCCCAAAGCTTATGATACAAATCTCCGCCGACTTCAGCATCCTTACTTTGGCGCACCTGAGCCATTATTTTCACAATGACTTTCGCCATTTGGGTTCTCTTATCTCTGTCGGGCTCATCATTTAAGGCATGAACCATTTTCTGAATATTTCTGCCATATTCAGGAATTCTTAATTCTTCACGTTCCGTATTATATTCCATAATTTATATTTTCAAAAACCGGAAAAAAGTATATATTACTACCGGGAGAGACAAATTTCTATTTATTATAACGTTACAAAGATAAAAAAAGTTTATTTGTTTTCACAAAATCACTTAACAACCCTCAGTTTGGCAAATCTTAACAGCAGTTGCTTCTGCCCTATGCCCGGAAAATGCACTGTAGCTTTTTTGTTTGGTCCGGTACCTGCAATACTGATTACCTTACCCTGGCCAAATTTACTATGCGTAACATCTGCACCTACAACAATTTCGTCTAAATCGGAAGGTGGACCGGAAGGTTTCTCTTCTGTTTTCTTTTGTTTGAATTTTTTCATTCCGGGCTTAACCTGACCGGAATTTGAACCGTTATCTTTTTTCTTAAACTCACTACTGCTTCTTCCCCAGCCTTTCATGCTTTCATCCTCTGGCTTAACCAAAAACTGATCATCCAGTTCATCAATAAACCGGGAAGGTTCGGAAAAGATGACATTTCCATACCGGCGACGTGTTTCTGCATAGGTGAGCCACACTTGCTTTTCAGCGCGTGTTACTGCTACATAAAACAACCGGCGTTCTTCCTCTAATTCGGCACGTGTTCCCATTGACTGCATCGAGGGGAATAAATTCTCTTCCAATCCTGCCACAAACACATAAGGAAACTCCAGGCCTTTAGCTCCATGAATAGTCATTAAGGAGACTTTATCCGGATCATCATCTTCATTGTCAAGGTCTGTGATCAGGGCAATATTTTGCATGTACTTATCCAGGGTACGCAGTTCATCGTCCGGTTCATCAGGTGTTTCAAGAACACCTAAAGGAGCTTCTTCATCCTCGGCTTTGTCCACATACAAGCTGATTGCATTAAGTAACTCCTCAATATTTTCATACCTGCTGATGCCTTCAGGCGTTTGATCGTCTTTCAGGACTTTCATCAATCCACTTTCACGTGCTATTCGCATTGCCAGGTCATAAGCATTTTTCTTATCCAGTTCAACACGAAAGCTTTTGATCATCGTAATAAAATTATCTATCCGGTTACGAATGCCGGAATTGAGCTTCACCTGGCTATTTTCAATATTTTCACACAGTTCCCAAATAGAAATCCCTAATCTTTCGGCCTCAACCATCAAAC
Organism: Bacteroidota bacterium; assembly: GCA_051748065.1. Classification (GTDB taxonomy): domain Bacteria; phylum Bacteroidota; class Bacteroidia; order Bacteroidales; family PWNQ01; genus PWNQ01. Next base: position 2,863 of record JBNJGZ010000164.1, on the reverse strand, counting down.
GCTCCATGGAAGTAGTTCCGATACCGCGGGCCGGGACATTAATTATACGCATCAGGGCATCCTGATCATTCGGGTTAATAACAAGACGAAAATATGCCAGTAAGTCTTTAATTTCTTTTCGTTGATAAAAGGACAGTCCGCCAAAAATCCGGTAAGGTATATTTTTGTGCCGCAAAGATTCCTCTAGTGCCCTTGACTGAGCATTAGTACGATATAATATGGCAAAATCCCCATGATTGGCTTTCTGGTTTTGCATGGTTTCAAATATCGATGATGCAATTTGCATTGCCTCTTCCTGGTCGGTAGAGTTTTGGATCAGCCTGATCTTTTCTCCTTCAAAATTCTCCGTCCACACATCTTTATGCATCTGATCCTTATTATTCACGATGATGCTATTGGCGGCATTAACTATGTTTTTCGTTGAACGGTAATTTTGTTCCAGTTTAAAGATTTTAGCGTCCGGATAATCTGCTCTGAAATTTAAGATATTTTCGATATTCGCTCCACGGAAAGCGTAAATACTTTGAGCATCATCGCCCACAACACAGATATTTTCATCATTAGCGGCCAACTTTTTCACAATCAGATATTGTGCAAAATTGGTATCCTGATACTCATCGACCATGATATAGTGAAATCGTTTCTGATATTTATAGAGTATTTCAGGAAAATCGCGCAAAAGGATATTCATATTAAACAACAGATCATCAAAATCCATGGCAGATGATTTTTTAAGCCGTGTATTATATCGCGTAAAAATCTCGCCGATATAAGGTTTTCCTGCCATTTTGTCCTGATTCATCAGCTCCGCATTGTTATTATACTCCTGATGAGAAATCAAATTCGATTTTGCTGAAGAAATGCGATGCAACACCTGCCCTGGCGGATAGGTCTTATTATCCAGTTTCATTTCCTTAACAATACTTCTGATTAACCGCTTGGCATCATCGGTATCATAGATTGTATAATTCGAAGGATACCCGAGATGATGCCCGTCTGCACGTAAGATTCTGGCAAAAATAGAATGAAAAGTACCCATCCACACGCTTTTTGCGTCAGAACCACCGATCATTCTGGTAATACGCTCCTGCATTTCGCGAGCAGCCTTGTTGGTAAAGGTAAGTGCCAGGATATTAAACGGGTCAATTCCCTGACTGATCATATAGGCCACCCGGTGTGTTAGCACACGCGTTTTACCGGAACCTGCTCCGGCAATGACCATTACAGGCCCTTTTGTCTGAATAACAGCTTCTTGCTGTGACTGATTTAATGCTTTTATTAATTTTTCCACAAGACCACAAAATTATAAATTTTAAGGACAAGGAGAAAAATCATACGAACAATTCAATGAAAATATTCTTTGCTCTAACAACAAATAGTTCCAAAGATATTTCTTAAAGCTATAACAATTTGATATTGTCCAAAATAGCACTGTTTTTTGGGTTTTATCATACCATTTAAACCGGCCACTATTTTGAATCAGTCCAAAATAGAGATTTTTTTTCAATAATATTATTGGGTTAATGAGAAGTGTTATACTTTTGCTCTTGAATTAACGTGAGTTAAAAATTATAAAAATTTATTTGAGTTATGGCATATGTAATAACAGACGATTGCACTGCATGCGGATCATGCATCGATGAGTGTCCGGTAGACGCTATTGAAGAAGGAGACATTTACAAAATTGATCCTGATTTATGCACAGATTGTGGCGCTTGTGCAGATGTATGTCCGGTAGAAGCAATCCATCCGGAAGACTAATAAACAAGTATCACAAAGAAAAAAAGCTATCCTTTGCGGGATAGCTTTTTTTTGTAGATAAAACGCCGAAGAGGCTTATTCATCCATTGAGTTATTCATAAATCCTTGTTCTTCCAATACTTCAAGTAGTGTATTTGAAAAATCCACATTCATTTTTTTCGGATAGCGAACTTCCGTAAATACCTGTGGCAATGTTTCTTTGTTGTTCTCTTCAATGAATTGTTTACTTGAGTCAAGGCTTTCTTTGTACTCGTATACCTTATTAATATCCTCTTCGGAATAGTCGTGATATTTTTCATTATGCACGATAGCATCGAGTGGCAAACGGTCTACCTGCGGGTAATCTTCATTCGGATATCCTATAGTAATGCAGGCGACGGGTACAACTCCTTTGGGAAGCTCAAAAAGATCAATTAGTTTTTTAGCCTGATACGTAACCGTTCCGATATAGCAAATACCCAGTCCCTGGTCTTCTGCAGCAACACATGCATTCTGCGCTGCAATAACAGCATCAATAGCTGCTGTCATAAACGACATAAAATTATCATACACCGGTTTAGCATTGCGAGCCTCACACCACTTGTTAAAACGATTAAAATCTGCTACAAAGGTTAAAGTCACAGGAGCCTCTTTCAACATAGGCATGCCAAAATGAATCTCGTGCAGTTTATCTTTCATTTTTTCATCTTCTGTCTTGATAATGCTATAAACCTGCATCCCACCTGTTGTGGATGCACGTGAGGCAGCTTTGAAAATATTCGTCAGCTTTTCTTCTTCAATCGGTTTATCCTTATATTTACGGATAGTTTTGTGCTCTAATAATGTCTTCAATGTTTCCATAAAATGTGAATTTATAATTTGCAACAAATATCCAAAAAACAAACCGGATTTACCAAAAAGTATTATAGTTTTATTTTTTTAAAACACCTTGTTTTATATGGGAACAATTTCTATTTCTGGTTCCGTAAATATACTTTTGTGATCACTCGCTAAGAGCTCTCTGGCAGTATTGACAAATATATACCATCAAACCTAAATATCAATCTGTTGCGCTTTCATTTGGATTTAGCTTATGATTTTATTATTTTAGCCATATTATAAT
>JBNJGZ010000163.1:0-4493 GCA_051748065.1 Bacteroidota bacterium | reverse complement strand
AAATAACCACTGGTTTGATAGGTATTAACAAGATATAAGCGCTTTATTTGAGTGAAATACCCATACAACTATTTCATCATACCCACGTCTTGATTTTGTCTTGTTTTTTCTCTGTCAAGAAGGAGGAAACAACAAGATTATAATTATGAATCTGTTTTTTTCCATTGGTATAAAAAGCACCTATCTGTTTTAAGGAATGATATAGTGCATTGTTTACGTGAATGTTACAAAAAATCAAATTTTTTGTTTATGTTCTAGAATATCAAGCCTTTAACCTCCAGCCCTAAAAACTTGCCTACCTATAAACTAAACTCAGCCACTCTTTACCCATTTTTTCCACAGCACTTTTTGTATTTTTTTCCGCTACCACAGGGGCAGGGTTCGTTGCGGCCAATTTTTGGTGTTTTGCGAACCGGAAAAGCGTCCTGGTTATTATTCTTACTGCGGTTTTCGCTAGTATTGATGAAATGCTGGAAAAGCTCTTCGTCTATTTCATCATCTATTTCATCCTCTATATCCTCATCTAATTCATCCCAGTCAAATGGGGTTTCATCATCATCTTCGTCTGACTGCCAATTGTTCAGAATGTCGTCATATTGTTCGAAAATGCTTAAAACAGCTTGCTTGGATGTTAAAGAAGTTTTTTCCTTAATTTCGCTTTGCACCTCTTCTTTGTGAACAATACCTTCATCTACATAGCCGGCATCATAAAGCTGCTCGATCAGCGGCAATAATTCATCAAAACCTGCATCTATTACATCGCAAACCATAAAACCGATAAGTTCAGCATCCACGAGGTTTTCAACGTCGGTAGTGAGATAGGCATTCAAAACCCTTTTGTACCATGCTGCTACTTCTTCCCGTTTTTCGGGGTGATGAAAGTAGTATTGCAAATAGACTTGTGAAACTGTACTTTTCGCGTAGGTATAAACCCCCGGCTCGATCATGAAATGCTCAAGGGCATCCTGATTTTCAGGTAGTAACTTATACAAAGGCTGCCAAAAAACCTGAAACAATAAATCGTTATACCAGAAATCCAGAAAAGCGTCACCCTGACGTAAGGTCTCTAAAATATCGTCGAGCGCTTCATAGGCTTTCATCTCACCTAACAAAAATGTGGCATGTATGGGGAAATAAAAGGATGATTCATCCACATTGCCTTCTTCATCCTGATAGCTAAAATATTCATACCTGCTAATGGAATCGCGCAAAACCTTTTGCAAATCAGGTATAACCGACTCGCGCGGCAATTGCAATATTTCACTCAGAATGCCCTGGTCAATGTCAAAACCGGCTTCATAAAGTCTGTGAATTATTTCGTTTTGAAATGTAGGTGGTTCTTCGGTTTGGATAGACTTATCATAAGAATTAAACTCAGGCTGAGGATAAGCATCATTATCAAATTCAAGATTAGATAAAATAGTTTCAAATAGTGAAACAATAGGATTTTGATCGTCAATTTCCTTCAATAAATCAACACGTGAAACGGCTGCCTCAATATCATTATTAGCTATAAAATAACGAATGGCTGTTTCCATGAAAGAAATCATTTCTGAAACATGAAATATGTTTCGCTCAGGAAATAAGTCCTGCAGCTCCATATTTTCACCCATTAACGCGGGTACTTTCTCAAGCTCCTCCTTAATTATATGTTCATTTGCTTTGTTTAATATCCCGTAAAGGTAGTTTGGGTGTTCTTTTAGCAAACGATCATTGATTTTGTAAGAAACTTCTTCCATGCCTGAATTTATGTAGGCTGTAGATAAAAAGTTTTTTAATACCGGGACATCAGGATATTTTTTACTGAGGTCTTTGAGATGCCGGATATTTTCCTTTCCGCCTTCTTTTGCTTTTATATAAAGGTTTTCCATCTGCTTTTCCAGCGCTTGTGGAATTTGATCTCTCTCAACTAACAGCTTATGGTCATTTGTTAAGTTGTAACCGTAAAATTTATATCGTTCACTCATGGCAAATTTTTGAGCTAATTTAGTCAAATTTGAAGTAATGAGTTCGTTTTAATAGGTTTTTATGTTACTGCGTTTGTAAGTTTGTAGGTTAATAATTTGAGATACAATAACATTCCGATAATCGGTCTATTACGTTATTTGGCAAAAAAAAACTGACAACTTTTCACGAAAATTACTTATGTTTGTTAGTGAATTATTAACAAACCGGTTCACCAAATTGCATTTGATAGCCCAAACTCTTGATAAATGAAGAAAACAACTATCCTTTTGCTGTTGATGATTGTATCCATTGTATACGCATTTGCGCAGTTTGAATATCCTGAACAGCAGCAAAAAACCTATCATTTTAAAGAAGAAAACATTCCGGGCGATACTTTGCTTAAAGAGCTTGGCACTCAGGAAAGGTTTGAATTATCGAAACGTACAATGGTTGGAGTTAAGTATGATTCGGTGATTACTTATACCTTTAGTTCTCCGGCAGATTCTATTTACTCATTAAAAACGATCAGTGTTTATGATGAGGATGATAACAGTACTAATATTGTTAGTTATTTATGGGATAAGGAAAAAAGTAAATGGATAAATTTCAGAAGATCAGAAAATAAATATGATAATCAAGACAGGTATACCTCATATACTGAGTACAGGTGGAATCATTCGGAAGAAAGTTGGGAACCATACTTGAAAGGTGATGTAGCTTATCACGAATCAGGAAAAAGTAGGTTAGTTGAAAACTACAGGTGGAATGACTCGGAGGAAAAGTGGAAGGGTTATCGCAAGCATGAATACGATTTCGATGAAGACGGAAATGAGATTTTATTTATAAGGTATACTTGGGGGAGTAATGATGAATGGATTGGCCTGACTAAACTTGATACTGAGATTAATGAAAGTGGTAAAAGGATTAGAAGATATGTATATGGTTGGGATATTGAAAATAATTCATGGGATTTAAGTGGGAAAACTGATTATGAGTATGATGATAATGAAAACTCAACACTGTACCTAAGATACTCTTGGATAGACAGTAGTTGGGTTAAGAACTCAAAAATGATTATTCATTATAATGAAAATAAACTGCTTCTTTCATATGCTGTTTGGAAATGGGATATTGAAAAGGAAGCCTGGGTTCCTTATGAAAAAGAAGAGTGCAGTTATGATGAAAGTAACAGGATGACCTCGCGTGTTACTTTTGATTGGGATACAGAAAATGATAAATGGATTGGTGATTACCGCTATGAGAAGGTCAAAGATTATAGTGGGAATGGGAATCTTTCGAAAACTTATGATTGGGATTTCGAAAAAGACGATTGGATGATTTACTCGAAGATGTTATCTTCCTCAAGTCCAAATAGCAGTTACAGTGAAAGGTATCTCAGAGATCACGAAAATGATAAGTGGGTGGGATATGATAAGAAATATAGAGAATTTGATGCGGATAGCAATAAGACATTGGAAGCTTACTATGAATGGGACACGCTTACTGACGGGTGGATAGGAGACCGGACCTATAAGAATTTTTATGATTCAAATGGTAACATGATAATAAATGAGCATTATGTTTGGGATAAGGAAGCTTTTGACTTTACTATTTGGAAAAAAACTTTTTATTATGCTTCAAACGCAGGTTTACCAATGGAGAATTCCATTACTGAAACCCAAGTATTTCCCAATCCCGCCAAGGACTTTTTCAGGGTCAAAACCGAAAGCGCCATACAAGGTATCGATGTTTATGACTTAATGGGAAACAAAAAGAAAAGCTATCATGACATTGATATGGATTTTCCCATCCCGATACATGATATAAAATCCGGAATGTATATCCTGCAAATCCACACGGCTAATGGTATTATCAAACGGAAGATATTTATTCATGAATAAAGTTTTAAGCATTGTCCACACAAAGAATATGTCACTGGCCTTTTATCAGGCTATAAAAACATTTTGTTTATTAGTGTGTTAAAAAAATCAAACAATAAAAAACAATCGTTATGACAAAAAAAGCAATATCATTTATTTCAATTTTCGCTATTATCATTATGATGGCTGGCTGTGGCCACAATGTAGATGTAGTAGACAGTGGCACATACGACGGAACTGTATCTGAGGCTAAACCTGATGAGCAGGAGATTTATGTGGATTTGGACAATGGAAAGACCATTGAGCTGTATTTTACTGAAACAACAAGTCTGACTAAGAACGGACAAACGGTTGAATTTTCAGAACTCGGAAAAGGTGTAGATGTGGAAGTAGAAGTAGAGAAGAAGGGAAAAAAGCTGGAACCTTTAGCAGTAAAAATAAAATAAGATGGAACCGATTCCTTCAATGTGGCGGACAGAGCTATGGCATCCTCTGTCCGTTCATTTTCCTATAGCGCTGCTGATCTTTGCTACTTTGTTTATGCTTGCTTCATATTTTATGCCTTCCCGTTGGAAAGACAAGTTTTCTACTACGGGATTTTTTATGTTAGTTCCCGGAGCCATTTTAATCTGGTGGGCAGTTTATTCAGGTACGCTTGCTGATAGT
>JBNJGZ010000162.1:0-4576 GCA_051748065.1 Bacteroidota bacterium | reverse complement strand
ACAAAGATTTAATCGCGATTGGTGAAAAAAAGTAAATATGAAATACCTAATCCTTATATTCTTCCTGGCTTTTGCATTGCCATCAACAGCACAGGAAAAGCAAGACACGTTGAATGATATACGTTTTCGTGCCTCCGCCGGATTGAATTTTTATCGGGCATTCAGCCAGAAAAAGAACTCCATGGTCATGAAAATGGGCTACCCGGTTTTTAAAGGCGCCGCATTCAATGCAGGCGGAAAAATTATTTGGTCCGGACAAAAAGTGAAGCACCATCTCAATCTTGACGTTTCACACCTGCCCACAATAATTTCCGATGATGGTTTGGGCAACAACTTTCTCCTTCAAAAAAACAAAAGTCATCTTACAAGTATTCTGCTCGAACATCAGATGGAACGAACTCTTTTCAACTATCAATCTTTAGATATGAATATTGCCCCTTTGGCAGGACTGGATTTTCAACATAGAAATATAACGTACATGAGAAAAACCAGTGAGCAAACTACAGATATTAACCTTTTCATTGGTATCAGAACGGTTCCCCGTTTTCATATAAACAATGCATTAAGCATTCAGGCCGGGTTTGATTCATTCTTTTACCTGCCTTACCTGAATACAGGGAGATTGAAAAAATGGGACAGCAAAAAGAACCTTGTTGAAAAGTCCACCTATCATGCATTCTATTACCGAACCAGACTTCATGCATCGATAAAATATAAAATGAATAACGGAAAAAACTTTCGATTAGGATATCGGAACGAAAAAACAGTGGGATTCGCAAATAGCAAACCATTGTTTTATATTGAAAAATTAATTCATCATCGAATGGACAGGCATCACAATTTCTTTGTGGAATATGAATTTTAAAACGGGAAACACTATGAAAAAGATAACAGGACTCTTATCGCTTGCTTTACTTTTTTCGGCCTGCACAGAGTTCATTGCTGAATTGGATGCAGACAAAGCCTGGAAACTAACAGAAAGCGATCACATAAAACTCTATTACAAGAAAACGGGAGCCAGTGGAGCTCCATCTCCTTCAAAAGAACAAGTCCAGGTTATTCTTGATAATCAAAAATACTATTATCAGGCTATTCAGGATAGCATTCAAAAAACCTTTAGTGAACCGGTACTTATCTACTTGTACAATAAAGACCAGGCAAAAGAAGCTATTGGAACGTCAGGTGGCGGACTATCGCAATCGCGGTACATGACAATCTATTACACTTTCATTCACGATATTGAATCCTATACCGACCAGTACGGCATAGAAAATCCTTTTGTGGGTGCACACGAAATGGTCCACATTATCACACATAATGTTTTGGGCAACCCGGGAACCAAGATGATGAGCGAAGGATATGCAGTATGGCTGGACGGGAGTTACGGAAGAAAAAATATCAATTACTATATCAGGAGGTTTAAAACAGAATATCCGGAATATGTCATGACGCCCACACAGCTTTTAAATGAGTCCTTTAAAGATGAAATGATATATTATCCCAACGCCGGGGTTTTAATACGATATTGGGTAAAACAATTTGGTATAGAAAAGATCAACAAGCTTTTTCCAGTAAGCCGGGAAAATTTTAAGAAAAAATTTGAGGAAGTTACAGAAACCTCCTGGGATGAGATGGAGAGCCGTTACAGTAATTATCTCAATGGTTTATGAAAGTGGTAAATACCAGCTTTGCCAAAAAATATAAATATGTGCTTGGTTTTTTAGGGTTAATACAGTGGCATGCAAAAAGACTGAACATTAGTAGTTAAAAAGAAATAAAAGCACAAGGAATATAATAAATTTCTATCTTTGTGTTAAATAATTAGAAATGATAATTGAAAGAACAGATAAAGAAATATTGATCAGAATTCCCAACTCCGTTGATATTGAAGGGGCTCAAAGGATTATTGATTACATAAAATACCAAGAAGTTACATCTGGTTCAAAAGCCACTCAAGCTGATGCGGATAAATTAGCCGATGAGGTCAATAAATCATGGTGGGATAAGAATAAGGACACTTATCTCAGAGGATTGTAATTGTTGATTCAAATATTGTGTTCAGCGCGATTTTGAATACTAATAGCTTGATTGGTGACATACTGCTGAATTCTCATGGAGCATTTAAATTCAGGACATGTAATTTTCTGACATCAGAGATTAACCAACATTGGGACAAGATAAAGAAAGTATCCAAGCTTCCTGAATACAAACTCCAGGAATCACGTAGATTGGTTTACAAACAAATTGATTTTATCGATGAACGTCAGATCCCAATGAAATATCGTATTCGAGGATATGAGTTAACTAAAGATATTGACATTAAGGATTTTGTATTCGTTTCATTAAATGAATATCATGCCTCTTTGTTGTGGACCGGGGATAAAAAGCACGGCAGATTGCTATCGGAATTATTTGATTGGAGACAGAAGGGGAATTACGAAAACTTATATGATTTCGACAAGGAATCTGTTAATCCAATGTTTGAGCCGGTTTTTGAAATGATCCAACGAATAAAGAAAGAAATAAATAACGCGCTGTAACAGCACCTAAATAACATGGGCAGGAAGTGGTTCCCGTAAGCTTAGTCCTTCGTAGCTAAATTTGTCACGGTCGGACGAAAAAGAACTTCGAAAAGCCCCACGCTTTTTAGCTGCAAACCGTAAACAAGGCAAAGTAACAAGCAAGGATATAATAAATTTAACAGATGGAAGATAATAACACAATAATTCATAGTACACTTGACGAGGGGTATGATTTTTTCATTACTGATAAATGGAATAATGAAATACATTTTAAAATTGCTACATTTGAGGTTCCTTCAGGTTGGTTGTCAGAGGCATGCGAGGTGATTGACAGTAAGCTTGACGATGAGCCCCGGGTTTTTCATATCCTGTCAAACTTTCATTCTGATATAAAAAAAGCAGAATCGCAACTCAAAGAAAAAATTAAAAAAGGAATTAATAAGAGATATCTGGATAATAAAGAAGGCGATATTTCTATACGTGATGGGCAAGAAGTAGCAGGTCGGATTTTAATAGACGACAATCTTGAGGATTCAAATTTTGATTATTTCTTCCAAATTGATGGTAAAAAAATAACAATAGAAAGATTTGTTGATCTGCTGGAAGGAGTTGAGGGTTGGAATTTTAAGTTCCAGATTATTGACACAACCGATGATATTGATTAATTGGGTTTTATATTGGCGTTATCGGCAATTATTTATAAGTAACTTATAATAAATGGAAACTAACAGATTAATATCCCTAAAACCGCATAAGAATTACAAAGCGACAATTTATTCTTCTGCAGTGTTGATTTTGTTTATTATTACATATGCATTAATGATTAAGCATTCTCTCAATACGGGCGTTATTCCAACTTTTAATGATATCGATATCATTCAGATATTGGCTATAGCATTGTGGGTGCTGATTATTATTTCAATTGTATGGTCATATAAAATTGCCAAACAGACTGGCAGAGAGCCTGGATTATGGGTTTTTCTTGGCTTTATTATTGGACCAATCGCCCTTTTGATTATTAGTCTTAAAGATTATAATATAGACAACCCAGAGTTGGAAAAGGCAATCAAAAGGACGAGAAGAGAATTTAAAGATGAGTTAAATAAAGAGAAAAGGAATAACCCTGATACAGAGATCAAAGACAAATTGGAAGAGAAATATAATCAACGACTTAATGAAAGAGCAGTTGATATTATAACAAAAGATAAGGTTGGAACGCTGCAGAACCTGGTTGATAATGGTGTAATCGACAAGAATACAGATATTAAAGAAAAAGAAAGACTAATAAAATTTATAGAACAAAATAAAATTAAAGACACAGAAGCCGAAAACTGGAGTCCGGAGTGGGTTGATGATGAGAGTGTTTGTCCAGCCTGTGGTACTCCACTTGATAAAAGTTCAAATAACTGTTTGAATTGTGGGTTGAGAATAAAATAACAGCCCAGAGCATGCTGGAACCCTTTAGCTATCGGGTGGATTTCCTTTGTGTTTTAACTGGATTTCCTGTTTCCTGTATGGCTTCTTATTCTAAACGTGGACACCTTTTTCGAATATTTCTTCTTTTTTGTTAGTAGTGTGGTAAATCTTTTTCTAACTTAGTGGCTGTTAATTATGTAAGAATGAACCCATACCAAGCAAAGAACAGATTTACGTTTTATTCAGGTGAGGTTGGACATGCAAGCAGTAAAACCACTGAGATTTACAGGAAAGTAAGTCGCAAAAGCATAAAAAAGATGCGTAAGCTTTTGAATGATATGGAAATATAAATTTGGCATATGAAACAAAAAAGAAAAAGCAGACAAAAAATTATTGACTTTTCTGTACACTAACAAAATATGGAATGATTAACGGACAGGTTGTCCGTTAATAAACAAGTTACAAGCAAGCCGAGGAAACAACCAACGACACGATAAAACATGAAATTTTTGCTGCATAAAGACATAGAAGAAAAAGGAAAAGCCAGCCCACAACCGAACGAAGTGAGCTCACGAATACCATTGATAATAAAACACTCAATGAGTAAAAGCAAGAGTGTGGCTGCCCTTCCCTGCAAC
>JBNJGZ010000161.1:0-4577 GCA_051748065.1 Bacteroidota bacterium | reverse complement strand
GTTTATTAATTCCCCGGAGATTAGAACGAATTGGTGCGGAGCACTAAAATATTTGTAGGTATGATGAATTAATTTGGTTTCCTGAGGTGCGGAGCACCGTAATATTTGTAGCAAAACATATATCAAGGCATTCCCAGAGGTGCGGAGCACCGTAACGAAAATCGGGTCAGATTGACTATACGATATTAAATCGTGTAATAATTGTCATTCCCATCCATACACATCATCAAAAAAATCAAACAAATATTCTTCTTTATATTCTATCTCCAATTTCTTAAGAATCATTAGGTATTCCTCTCTGAAAAGCTCTTTCTTGTGATGCTTTTCCTGGTTTAGAATATACTTTATGACTGCGTCAATCTGTGACCGGGAATACGTGAATGCCCCATAACCATTCTGCCATCCGAATCGAAACCGCGACAAGCGATTTTCTTTAACCCAGGCATTGCTTGAGGTTTTTATTTGCTCTACCAAATCAGGAATTAACTGATTCAAATTATACCCAAGCAAAATATGGATGTGATCTGGCATTGTGCCTACGGCGAGCACTTTATGCCCATTATTCCGTATGATTCCGGAGATATATTTTTCTAATTGATCTTTCCATTCTCTTTTTATCAATGCATTTCTGTTCCTGACGGCAAATACCAGTTGGAAATAACATTGCGTGTAGGTGTCTCCCATAATAATAATTTTAAAGGTTTGTATGTCATAAAATTATAGAAATTATTTTAAAATAAAAACAATATAAATATTCAGTATTTAGGCAAGAATATTACGGTGCTCCGCACCTTTTAATGACCATGGTAGCAACATAAGCTACAAAGATTGCGCTGCGCTGCAGCGAGGGTTTGACTCCGGTTTTGCACCGGATTTCACTCATCCGTTGTTATTCAATGCTTCAAAAAATGCATTCAGTTGCTTCTAAATTTCCCGTCGTTTAGAGCGCGTCGGTGCAGAGCACCGCAATATTTGTAGTGATGATGCATCTATCGGATTTCCTGAGGTGCGGAGCACCGCGACATTCTTATGCATTGCAGTTGAGAAGATTTCGGTGCTCCGCACCTTTTGATGGCTGTGGGAACAACCAAAGCTACAAAGACTACGCTGCGCTGCAGAGAATATTGCACCAGCCCAGAAAAGCTACTGATCTAAATACTAGTTATCAATAAGCTCATCTAAAGTGAATTCAAGAGCCTTCGATGTATCAATCTTAACATCTGGCACTACACCTTTCTGCTCAATCCTTTGACCGTCTGCCATATAAAAATCAGCTATAGGAACGATGATAGGATACTTATCCGTAATTTTCTTGTCAATTGCACTCAACATAGCCCCGGATGTTTTTTGACCGATGACTTTTGTGCCTGTTTGCTTTTGCATAGGTGCGGATCACCTAAATCTTGTTCTATTTCAAATAGTTATTGTAAATTCAATAATAGTTTTTTATAAAATGAAGAGTTCCATTTTTTAACTCCCGTAAACTTATACGCTATGGCATTTTTTTCGTCAATAAGGTAGGAAGTGGGGATTGATTTATGATTGATGAAATGAGGCCTGAGTGAATCACTATAGCTACTAAAAGGAAGGTCGATCTCGCGTTCATTAATAAAATCGTTGATTTTATCATTTTCTTCGCGGGAAACAAAAATAAACCGGATGTTTTCGAAATCTTCTTGATTGGATGCGATAAATGTTTCGAATTCAGGGAGTTCGGCTACACAGGGAGCACACCAGGTGGCCCAATAATTAATAAAGGTATAATCAATCGTATCATCGGTTATCGTGTAATTCTGCTCACGATCAAGGTCAAAAAACTTTAAACTATCTAAAGATGCTTTCGGAATTGTAAATGCCTTTAACTCTACTTCGTCACCCTCCAGGGATCTCACCGCTTCCTTCATTTCCTCATCACTCTTCTTTACAAAAAGAAAATAGAAACCTACAAGGACCATGATTATAAAGACTATCCCTGAGGCAAATCCGAAAAAGAAGGGCTTTTTTTGTTTCATAATTGAATGTTTATATTTCAAAGGTTTATCCTACTGATCACTGATTCAACATCCGAAATATTTTAGATGAAATACTATCCGCATAAAATAAAGGCGCACATGTGTGACACTTGTCAACCGCATAAAAGTATTTTGGTTCATTGGCGTGGTTAAAAAGCTTTCGTCCCATTTGAAAAGGAACGACTTCATCATTTGTGCTATGAATAACCAGAAGCGGCTTTTTATATTTCTGAACCGCTTTCACTCCACTGTACTTTTCTGCCACCAGCATCCTACCAAAAAAGCCACTTCGTTCGGAAGCAATATCGCGGTGAGAAGAAAATGCTCCTTCTGTCACCACACCATCTATACTTTCTTGTTTCCGTGCCGCCACCACTAAAGCCAAATGTCCTCCTAATGATTGTCCGTAAAGAATCAGTTTCCCGGTATTTAATTCTTTTCTGTTTTCAGCGTAGCTGAGAGCAGAATAAGCATCCTGCAGAATATTATCTCTGGTAGCTTTTCCTTCTGAAAAGCCAAATCCGCTGTAATCAAATAAAAACACTTTAAAGCCTTGGTTAATCAAGGGGACGATTTCTGTATATTGTGTAAATATATTGCCCGCATTTCCATGAAAAAAGAGTATGGTAATTCCATTCCAGGCACTGTCGGGTGACATTATCCAACCATGAAGTTGGTGTTTGTCAGGATGCTCGAAAAATACACTTTCCACCTGGTATCCCGGTTCAAGGGTATCATTCTGTAAATTTGTAAACACAGGCTGCTTATTCCTTTCGAGGCGGATAAGCAAAGTATCCTTTTCTTTATTATTTACCACATTTATTTTTTCAGCCTGCGCAGGAATTTTGTAAGGATGCAGGAATTGCTTGTTGAAGCTGCAGGCAGAAAGCAGAAGAAAAAGTCCTGATATTGCTATGAAAGAAAATCTATTCATAATAAAAATATATTCGTTTTGCTTTATTCTCAAAACCAAGCTGATTATTGAGAATACTCATTCCAGATAAATCAGCTTGGTTTTCATAGCTAAATTAATCATTTTCAACTTTCAAACTCCCATGTTACTGTTTTACTTACGGTATACTCTCCACTCACAGGATCCCATTCTCCACTCACTTCCTGGCTCGAAGGGCACCAGCCTGAAGCTCTTGGATTAGGTTCACCAGGTGGTATAACTACCTTTAGTGACCAATTTCGTTCTTGCAATGCAAGAGCTATAGTATAACCATATTCCTTTTTCAAAGATGTAGGCATGTTATCTAATGCCATAGCATAATTCTGAGTAAACGAAAACTGTGATTTTAACCATTCTGTAAGATCATTGCGAATCTCGTCAGTTACCGTTTGCTATTTACTTGAAAACATTTTCTCAATTTCATTGATTTTTGCATCAACATTCTTTTGATTAAAACTTGGTAAACTCATGATGTCAGTTATTTTAATTTAACGTTCTCCTATGCGCACTATGCGCACTCGGAGCCAGAAGATTTTCTTCTGTCTCTACAAAATTAATTCGAAAAAAAAAAAAATAGCCACACTTTATTTTGTTAAAATATGTTAAATTTTATTAGTGCTCCGCTCCTTTTAATGGCTATGGGAACAACATAAGCTACAAAGATTGCTCTGCGCTGCAGCGAGAGTTAGATTCCGGTTTTGAACAGGGTTTCACTCATCCGTTGTTATTCAATGTTTCAAAAAATGTATTCAGTTGCCTCTAAAATTTCCCGTCGTTTAGAGCGCGTAGGTGCAGAGCACCTCAATATTTGTAGCGATGATGAATTAATTTGGATTGCCTGAGGTGCAGAGCACCGTAATATTTGTAGCAAAACATATATCAAGGCATTCCCAGAGGTGCGGAGCACCGTAACGAAAATCGGGTCAGATTGACTATACGATATTAAATCGTATATAAATTTTCATTCCCATCCATACACATCATCAAAAAAAAAATGACTGAGTTTTTCTTTTTGATAAGATTCAATTCATACCAGTAACCTCTCGACTTCTTTCTTTAAAATAGGTAGATGTCTTATGATTATTCCCCAAACAATTTCATCATCAATTTTATCATAACCATGAATTACACGATTCCTCACACCAATTATCTGATGCTTGCTACTGATTTCTACATTTGGATCAATTTTATGGATTTTATTCATTGCCTCCCCTATAATCTCAAACTCTCGCTCAACAGCTCTTCTTAGCATTTTATTTTTCTGATATTCCCCGAAAATTCGTTTATCCCCCAGATAGCTTTCAATTGAAATGATACAGATCTGTATATCATACAGATACTTTCTTATCTCCGGTTTCATAGAGAAGGATTTTTGTGTTTTCTACAGCTTCAATGAAATAGGGATTGGAAAGCGATTTGTCTGTAATCAGATCAACCGTTCTCCCCAATCGTTTTTCCAGGTTTGCAACGAATTCAAAGTAATTATCAGCATATTCTGCGTAATCCATCGGGTAGAATGAAACAAGGAAATCGATATCACTTGATGCATCAAAACGATTTGTGCCAACCGAGCCAAAAGCATACAAGTATTTTACCCGGTGCTGGGAGCACAG